>JAJZEE010000159.1 GCA_021805735.1 Bacillota bacterium | reverse complement strand
GCTGGCTGGCATCCCGAGTGTCGTCTATGGCCTATGGGGCGTCGAGGTGCTTGCCCCTTTTGTACAGTCACGGCTGGGACCCTGGCTCTCTCACGTGTTGCGAATCGCGCCTTTTTTCCATGGCCCTGTGGGCACCGGCATGGGTCTCCTGACAAGCGGTCTTGTGTTGGCTGTGATGATTATACCCATCGTGACGGCGACGACCAGAGAACTGCTCGCGCAAGTGCCGCGATTGCCTTATGAAGGGGCGCAGGCCCTTGGGCTGACATCGTATGAAAGCGTACGGTATGTGGCCTTCCCGTGGGTAAGCAGCGGAGTGATTGGCGCCGTGATTCTCGGCTGGGGTCGCGCGCTCGGTGAAACGATGGCCGTGCTCATGGTGAGTGGCAATGCGGCCAACTATCTGCCGACAAATATCTACAGTCCAATCTCAACGATGGCGTCGACGGTGGCCGCGCTTCTGGACAGTGCGCTCACCGACTTTACCGGACTCGCTGTCCACGCCCTGGCGCTGATCGCCGTGACGCTTCTTGCGATCACGATGGCGACCAATCTGCTCGCGCGCTCTCTGGTTGCGCTTGGGCGTCGTGGCCTGGAGGCCGAGGGGGAGAGACGATGAACGCACGGGCTATCCGATCGAAGGCCGCGTGGAGTATGGCCGCGCTGGCGCTTGCAGTCGTCATGTTCGCTGTGATCGACATCCTTGCGCTCGTGGCGGGAAAGGGCGCCGCCGCCCTGAATGGCAGTCTGTTTACGACCATGACCACGGGTATTGCCGGCGGATTGCAAAACGCCATTTACGGCACCTTTGCTTTAGTGGGACTTGGCATCGTGCTGTCCGTGCCCATCGGCGTGTTGGCGGGAGTATACGGCGCGCTGTTTGCTCCGGATCCCGTGGCGAAATTTTTTCGGTTTGTAGCTGAAGTGATGGCTGGGGTGCCATCCATTGTGATTGGGTATTTCGGGTATACCATGTTGGTGGTCGCCTGGGGATTTGGATTCTCACTGCTGGCGGGCGGCATCAGTCTGGCCATTTTGATGTTGCCGTACATCGTAAGGGCCACCGAATCAACCATACGGCAACTGCCGCATGGATACATGGAAGGCGCAAGAGCACTCGGCATCACTCCGGCGGACGCATTCAGGACGATTCTGTGGAAACCCGCACTGCCCGGCGTTTTAACTGGAGTTCTGCTGGCCATATCGATCGGGCTGGGGGAAACCGCCCCGCTGCTATATACGGCTGGATGGTCAAACTTTGACCCAAACTGGCAGTTGACCAAAAATCCGATTGGCTACCTGACGTACGTGGTGTGGACATATCTTAATGAGCCATACAGTGCGGCCCATCGCCTGGCTTACGCGGCCGCGCTGCTCCTGACAGCGCTTGTGCTGCTGCTGCACGTGGCCGCCAAAGGCCTGCAACGTTCTACGCCTTCACAGTGACTGCCACTGGTCTGCCACGCTCCAAAATTTCATAATGGCTGTCGAAAGCCGCTGTCGGCCCGCGCCGATCGCGCGACATCGAACGGGGTTCCATGAATCACTATGTGGACCCTGTTCTTTTTTGTGTGTTAAGACCAAGTCGTACGTTGACGTTTGAATCGCCGAGACGGAACTGCATACTCCATACTGACTTATGGCGCTCTGGACGGTTCTTCAGTTTGCAAAAATCTCCTTGACGCGCTCAATCGCCGCGGCGTATTGCGGTTTGCTCCAATTGTTGTAGGAAGGGTGCGGCACTTGATCGATCACATTCCACAATGGCGACGTTACTGCAGCCATTCGAAAGAATGCCTGTGCGAAACGTCCACAAGGAACAATGAACAGTTCCTGTCCTTGCAGCTTCACCAACTTGCGCCTGATGCTGCCCGTGATGATCTGTTGCACGGCGTGTTTGCGCGGATCCGTGAAGGTGGTTGTTCCGCCCGTGGTGCGCACCGTGGCCAGGGCGGCGAAAAACTGCGCGTGCTGCGCCGTCAGTGACGCGTCTGCATAGGCTGCGGCCTGTAACGGAATCTGGCACACGTTCATCAGTCCCACCCTGTCGATGGCGGGGCGTCTCAGGGCCTCATCGACGTTTTTCTTGACGACAATGCCTAGCGGCAGATGGGCGAACCGCTCGCCAAACAGATGCCTGCTCATGGATGCGCCTGATGGACCGGACACGGGAGCGCCGTATTTCAGTTCCTGAACATGCGGACTCTCCAAAATAAACAGCACTTTCGTGCGCTCAGTGACGTAGTCATTGACAAGGTACCGAGTCGCCAGAGTGTTAAATAGTCTTCTGTACTCCTCGTGGAAATCCTCCGCACCCATGCATGGTCACTCCGTACGGTTGCTTGATAGACTTTCATGCTGCTGCGCAGCACCAACAATCGGGAAGAAAATACGCCTGCGGCGATTTTCTGGGATAGACTTTGCGGCGCGCAAGCGCTTCGTGCCTGTTGCAGTTCCGTTGTGGAGATGAGTTTGCCTGGCAGAGCCGTGTCCATGGGGTGAGTATACCACAAGGTCATTGGAAAGGATGGCGAATTGAATCTGACGTTCGCCAGTATCAGTCCGGCGTCTTGCCGCTCGTTCTGCGGTCCGGCCAGCGGTTTGGTCGGGTTGAGATGCTCTTCACAGACATACCCGTCCACCCCGCAATCCGGAAGCGACAGCGGCCACCGGGCACATGACGATGGCGAACGCGAGCGCCACATCCAACCCGTGATGGAACGGCCCGGTCAAGGAGGCTGGGAAAAACGCCCCGGCCTGTCGCGGCGCGTAACCGACGACTTTACGGAGCCGACGACGATGACGATGACGGAGCCGATGACGATGACGGAGCCGACGACGATGACGGAGCCGATGACGATGACGGAGCCGATGACGATGACGGAGCCGATGACGATGACGGAGCCGACGACGATGACGGAGCCGACGACGATGACGGAGCCGACGACGATGACGACGGGGTTGTGGCCAGTGCCGACGGATTCTCGATGCTGGTTTTCACACTGTTGTAGGCTGTGTCTTGAATGGAAAGCGGGGCCGTCTTTGCCAGACTCGCCAACAACTCCGGAGCCGTTTGCGCCTTTTGACTCTTGATGGTGAGGATGATTTGAGCTCTCACAGAAGTCAGAGACGGCTTAGAGGCAGGAGTTCTTGAGGTCACCTTCAAGATTTCCCACCCGGATGTGCTATGCACAGGCGCCCCCACACGCCCCACCGGTTGGCTAAAGGCCGCTTTCGCGGTTACTGGATCCAATTGCGAATAACTGAAGGTTCCCATCACGCCCCCTTTAGCCGCCGTGGTCTTGTCCAGCGAATACTTCTTGGCAGCAGCGGCAAAGCTGTACCCGCCCCGCAGCTTCGCGGCGACTGCATCCGCTGTGGCTTTGTTTTTCAGGAAGATGGCCGACAGCTTCACTTCAGCAGGCACTTGGAGAGTCTGCGCATTGTTCGTGTAATACTGTTTAATCTCGGCGTTCGTGACCTTCACTTGGCTCTCGGCGATTTTCTGGGCCAGCACTTGCAACTTCAGTTGGGACTGAAGTTCGGACAGCGTCAAGTTGCTTTGAGCCAGCGCTTGTTGGAGTTGCGCCGTACTGGTGATGCCGTTTTGTTGTTCGAGTGAGGCGAGCGCCGCCTGAATATCCGAGGAGGTCGCGACCACATGATCCTTCTTCGCCGCGTCAGTCAAAAGCAGTTGGGTAATCATATTGGTCAGCGTTCCGGAGCCCACAGCCTTGGCCATTTGACTGTCCCAAGCAGTGCTATGGATGGCCGTTCCTCCAACGGTTGCGATGATGGGTCCCCCTTGTCCCTGTGCTGATGCGACAACCCAGCACACGCCCACAATGGCTGCGCCCAAGCATGTTCCTCCGATCAGAGACCCCATGCGATGATTAGCGAATTTCAATGTGATTTGCCAACTCCTATCCACTTTGTGTAGTCACAATACTTAGCCTAGCCCTATACCCTTGAGGTTGGCTTAAAGTGTCTGTTCAAAACTACCATGGCCTGATGGCCACCACCAAGCATGAAAATG
>JAJZEE010000047.1 GCA_021805735.1 Bacillota bacterium | reverse complement strand
ACAGTGGCTATCATCATACCCTCGGAGAGGATCAACATGATGATTTGTCGCTTTGTCGTTCCAATTGCTCTCAAGGTGGCAAGTTCCCGAAATCGCAGCCTGACACTACTCGCTGTATGGTTCATTAATACAATAGCGGAAACTCCCGCGACGGTAATCACAGTTATGGTCATAACAATACTGAATAATAAAAGTGCCTCTTCGGCTTTCTGCTTTTCTCTTACTTTGTTTACCAAGTCAACGTTCTGGTAAATGGGATTACGCAAAAAACCCTTTAATGTTGAGATGATCTTATTTGAATTACCAGTAGTAATGTTAATCTGAATACTTTGTAGATTATTCACAGAAAAATCGTGTTCTATCACTTTTGAACTAGTGTACATCCACGGAAGCCCAAATGCAGGGGTGGACCCTTTAATTATTCCCATTACTTTGAGACCGATTATCCGACCGGTCATCCTATTTTTCAGATGTATAGTGTCACCGACTTTGAATCCCGTTGATTCAGCAAACGGGTTAGTCAGTACGACCCCGTTCTTTTCAAGGGCTTTGGATTCTATATGGCCAGAAACGACGCTAAAATGATCAATGCGTCGATCCTCCTCCAAATTAGTACCTTGTAAAGATGCCATGGAAACTAAACCCATATTCCGAAGAAGACCAGTCGCTGGGTTCAGCTTGGGCCCATTTGCGTTTGCATACGGTGCATTGAGCACTGATGTATAGGGGCTCTTCGTAAAAAATTCATATTCAATTCCTTTGATGCGTCCGACTTGATTCGCTAATTTTGAAGAAAACCCACCCAACGAATTCAGTGTTATGTCATGAGGGAAATTGAAACCAATCGTTGTTGTTACAGCTGACTCACTGCTATTTAATAGAATCACTCCGGCATTACCTATAATTATAGTAAACATTAAAGCGCCGACACACAGTGCACTTCTGCTCCTGTACCGGATGATGTTACGACTGGCCAACAGGATATCGGGTCCTAACAGCGGTTGCAGGACCCGGGGTAAAAAGCGGGCCGATACTTGCAGTAATTGAGCTATCCACATATACATGCCGGTCACAAATGCCAAACCGCCTAACAAATAAAACCACGAATTGAGCTTCATAATGTGCGTCAGCATAGCCAATGATAAGCTTAGCACGACTAATGCAGGCGCTGCGGCTCCAGAAATGATGTCATTATTTTGCTCATCAGAAGGATCTGTAGCGCGGTATGCCTCCATCGGCGGTACACTTCTGGCCCGCGAAGCGGGAATAAGCCCGGCCACAAGAATCACCGTGATACAAGAGAGGGCTATCCAGCCAATCGTAGTCCATTGTATGATGAAATCAATCATCGGAACATGGAATAGCTGGTATGATACTGTCTTGACGACAAATGAAAAGCCAATGCCGAGAGAAACGCCGACCAACGTGGACAGAATGCCATATAGCAGTGACTCGATCACGACGAGAAGTGATAGTACAGACCCACTTATACCAAGTAGACGCAGCATGGACAAATCCTTACGACGTTCCTGCAAGGAGATTTGCAGGGTACTGATCACGATATAGATGGACGATATGATGGATGTGATAGATAATCCTTTTAAAATCGGAAGAATACCTGATAGGTAGTTCGTTTTATTTCCCATTCCGAATTGGGTCATTTGACCCTTTGTATACACAGTAATTGTCGGCGCCATCTTGTACAGGGTGTCGCGAAAGTTGTTCAGTACAGAGTTCTTTTCACCTGCACTCAGATCAGGATTGAACTTCACGATAACACCTGTTGAGTACGTCAGTCCCGTGATCTTTTTCAACCAAGCATAATCAAAGACCGCCACTCCGAAATTCGTCTGTGAATCTGATGACAATTCGCCAGATATAGTAAGCTTTATTAAACCTTCATGAGGGAAAGAAAGTTGAATGCTTGACCCGATGTGCAGATGGTGTTGTAACATGATGTTTGGAGACAGCGCAACCTCATGAGGAAGTGGAAAATGACCCCGAGCAATATCATAGCTTTTCAACTGACTTGAAAGATAGGCATCAGTTAATCCGACATAGTACAGGGAATCGTTGAAATAGCGCGGTAAGTGGACTTGATATGGATAAAGAATCGGTTGCAATGCTTCGATTCCCGATAGGTTCTTTAGCTGGTTCAGACCCCAGTTAGTTAACCCCTTTCCATTCGAATCATAGTATGCCAGAACATCATAATTGCCATATTGTTGGCGTTGCATTGATACATAGGATTGATTCAGAGATGATAAGACAATCTGCACTGCGGTAACCAATAAGATGCCAAGAGAGATGCCAAGAATGGAGAAAAACGTCCGGCCTTTCTTTGCAATGAAGAATTTGATACTCAACCTCCAAACAAAAGTGTTCACGACATGAGCATCTCCCATTTTTTCTGGATCGCCGCTGCAAAAGCCAAAGGGCGTTCATGGTCTTGCCCTAGATCAGAACTCGCAACTTCCCCTACGATTTCCCCGTCCCGCACAAAGAGCACTCGGTTCGCAAATGCGGCCACCCATGGATCATGGGTTACGAGAACCAGCGAATGCCGTTGCGGTTCCTTACAAGTATTTCTCAGCAGTTGTAATACGTCCATTCCGGTCTTGGTATCCAGATTTCCAGTTGGTTCATCAGCCATTAAGATCGGCGGATTGGGTAACAGAGCTCTGGCTATCGCAACCCGTTGTTGCTGACCACCCGACAGTTCTTTCGGGCGCTTGTGCATATGTTCCCCTAGCCCCATCTGTGTCAGGAGCAAAGTGGCGCGGTTTCGGACAGCCGAGTCTTTGCGGCCGGCCATAAGCATGGGCAGTGTGACATTCTCATAAGCGGTAAGAACGGGAATTAGGCTAAAAAATTGAAATACAAATCCAATTTTTTCACTGCGCAACCTCGTCAGTTCGTTATCATTGCATTTCATCAGATTCAATCCGCAAATGGTGACGCGGCCATTTGTGGCCTTCTCAAGACCCGACAACATATGAAGTAGCGTAGACTTCCCTGAACCACTCGGCCCCATAATCGCAACGAATTCCCCCTGCCCAATTTGCAGATCAACCCCTTTCACGGCGTGAAACGCCTCTCCCCCGACTTGAAACGTTTTGGTTAAACGATCTGCGTGCAAGACTATATTCACCGGGAATCCCTCCGTTTTCGTCTTATTGCGCGCACTAAGGAGACGGTGAATCCAATAGTGGACGCGATCAGAACAATAAGGGATATGAATACACCCGTCGAGAATGCAGTCATCTCGTTTGTGGACACACCCCTATGTTGAAGACCGACCAAAGTTGTGACGGAGGTGTTGATTACCACATCGTAAAAATGTTCAGCCATGTATTGGCAATATAGCATTGAAAAGATTGACAAGACTAAAAGGACCAAGGAAATCACTCTGGTCTTCATAAACCACCTCCCGCTATGTGAGAAGCTTGATGCTCTGAATGGATCCCCATTTGCCTTTCAAACATTTCGGAATAATTACCATGTTTAGCCAGCAAATCCAAATGACTTCCCTGTTCAAATATCTTACCGTCCTTTAACACTAGGATAAGGTCTACATCCGGACAAATTCCCAATCTATGAGATATAAAATGATCGAACCATCCTGCGGCGCAATTGCATCCAAAACCATAAGAACAAGAGTGACTGTTGTAAGAATTGGAATCAATCTATGCTTTCGCATTTTCTGTACCTCTCCCAACTTGATCATAACATCAAAGAAGGACTGTATTGTTACTAACTACTAGTTAGCACAGCTTACTGCTATCTATCATTTTCGACCACAGGGGGCCATCTTGAACGCGCATTCTATTTCGATGTGCCCGAGGGGTTAGAACAAGCAATCGCAAACTTTTGTGACGTGTTACGAACCAAAGAAGAACTATTTGAAGGTTTACCGATCGCTTATCAAATACATGGAATTACGAGATTGCTGACTCTACATATTGACGGGAAATGGATGCTTTTGAGAAGGAATGTCGGCGAACGATGTCGAAGAGATACCGCAAGGAGGAGAAGATACGCAGGATCGGGGTTGCATACGAGCGTATAATATTGTGCGCATATATCATATGTACAGGGGCGTGGAGCGTGAAGATCGTCATATTGGCTGGAGGAATTGGCTCGCGGATCAGTGAGGAGTCCGCGCACCGGCCGAAACCTATGATTGAGATCGGTGATAGACCAATATTGTGGCATATCATGAAGATTTATTCTCACTATGGTTTTAACGATTTCCTCATCTGCTTGGGATATAAGGGTTATTATATCAAGGAATATTTTGAACACTATTTTCTGCATGCCTCGGATGTCACATTCGACTTCACAGCGGACAACGCCAAGGTCATTCACCGCCATGCTGCGGAACCTTGGAAGGTTACTCTCGTTGATACAGGTATGGAGACGCAAACCGGAGGCCGTTTGCTGCGGGCAAGACATTTCCTGCAATCCGATCCTTTCATGGTCACATACGGCGATGGTGTGGCGGATGTGAATATCGCCGATCTTTTGCGCTTTCATCGTGCGCATGGCCGCTTGGTCACAGTCACCGCAGCCCAACCGCGCGCGCGATTTGGCGCCTTGCATTTTGACGAAGGGCATAGAGTGGCCGCCTTCCAGGAAAAACCCCGCGGCGACGGGGCGTGGGTCAGCGCTGGATACTTTGTCATGGAACCTGCGGTGTTCAACTATATCGAGAGCGACTCTACCCTGTTGGAGCAGGAACCGCTTGAGAATCTGGCGCGCGACGGGCAGTTGATGGCCTACAAACATGCGGGGTTTTGGCAACCGATGGACACTTTGCGTGACAAAAGATTGCTTGATTCATTGTGGAATGAAGGCAGAGCGGAATGGAAAGTGTGGAACTGAATGATTGACGGATCTGGATCAAGCACATTTTGGATGGGGAAGCAAGTGTTGGTCACTGGCCACACTGGATTCAAGGGCAGCTGGCTCAGTCTGTGGTTAAACGAATTGGGGGCAAAGGTCCATGGATATGCTCTCCCGCCCGACACTACCCCGAGTCTTCATGACATGCTAAACGACGGACTGTACCTCTCCTCAACAATGGCCGACATTCGCGATGTGGAACAACTTCGCAAAGCGGTGCGCGAGATCCAACCCGAGATCGTTTTTCACATGGCGGCGCAGCCGCTTGTACGCATGGGTTATGTGGCTCCTGTGGATACATTTTCAACGAATGTGATGGGTGTAGTGCACCTCCTGGAGTCATTGCGCGATGTACAGTGCCTGCGCGCGGTTGTGAATGTGACGACTGACAAAGTTTATGAAAATCGTGAATGGTTATGGGGATACAGGGAAGTGGATCGGCTTGGAGGCAGTGACCCTTACTCGGCAAGCAAGGCCTGTGCGGAACTGGTCACTGCGGCTTATCGAAAATCGTTTTTTGCGGATTCGGACTGTCCGGGCATCGCCACTGCGCGCGCCGGAAATGTCATCGGCGGCGGCGATTGGGCGGCCAATCGCTTGGTGCCTGACTGCTTGAGGGCGCTGATGACGGAACAAAACATCGTGTTGCGCAATCCAAAATCCATTCGGCCTTGGCAGCATGTGCTTGAACCTCTGCATGGCTATCTTATCCTGGCGGAACGTCTCTATGCCAATCCAACTGGGTATGGAGGCGCGTGGAACTTTGGTCCTCTGCAAGCTCGAACTGTGCAGGAGGTTGCCGTCATCCTGTGCGAACAGTGGGGGCAAAGCGCCTCGCAGATCTTGACAGAGTCCAGTCAGTTTTTCGCCGAGGCATACGAACTGGTTCTGGATAGTACAAAGGCACGACGTCTTCTCGGGTGGGCTCCGCGCTGGACGCTTGACATGACGCTCGAGAAAATTATTGAATGGACCAAAGCGTATCGGGATCATCGTGACATGCGATCGATCTGTCTCTCACAAATTCATGACTACTGTGGAACGGGGGGCATGGGGTGTTTCAACTAAAGCCAACTCTGCTTTCTGGTTGTTATGAAATGTTTGCGCCTACCAGCATAGACAGTAGAGGAACGTTCACGAAAATCTATCATCACGACGCGTTTCGCAATCTGAATCTGAACGCGGATTTTCGTGAACAGTACTACACTGTTTCGCATAGACATGTTGTGCGCGGACTGCATTTCCAGTTGCCTCCGCACCAACATTGCAAACTGGTGCATTGTTCGGTCGGAGAAGTATTGGATGTCGTGGTGGATCTGCGCGTTAATTCCCCCACGTATGGTAAGCATGCGCGTATCCGGCTGACCCCTGAAGCTGCCAACATGGTGTACATTCCTTCGGGAATGGCGCATGGTTTCTGCGTCCTGTCGGAACTCGCTGTGGTGAATTACTATGTGACGAGCGTTTTTGCGCCTGACCATGATGCAGGTGTTCGCTGGGATTCCGCTGGGATCGCATGGCCGGTATCCAACCCCATAGTGTCTGAGCGCGATCAGGCATTACCATCGCTTGTGCAGTTCAACAGCCCTTTTTTCCTGGAGGAGGACGGAGATACCTATGGAAAATGACAGGCGGAGAATCGTGGTTACGGGGGCTGCCGGATTTGTGGGGTCACATTTGGTCGAATCATTAGCGAGCGACGGTTATGAGGTACACGCCATTGTACGCGCCTCATCCCAGACCGATCACGTACGAAGCGCAACCATGCATATCCACGACGGCCATTCGGAAACGCTCAAGTACATCATGGACACCGTGCGCCCATTGGCAGTCATCCATCTGGCGTCCCACTTTGTAGCGGAGCATCGCACTGCTGACATCGAGCCGATGCTTGAAAGTCAAATCGTCTTTTCCACGCAGTTGGTTGACGCCATGGCGTCAGCGGGAGTGCGGTTTCTTATAAATACCGGTACATCCTGGCAACATTATGATGGTGAACAGTATAATCCAGCGTGTCTTTACGCTGCTACAAAAGAAGCATTTGCTGCGATCGTCGATTTTTATGTGCGCGTCCGCAGCATTCAGTGCGTCACCTTAGAGCTTTATGATACATACGGTCCTGGGGATAGGCGTCCAAAGCTTCTGAATGCCATGCATCGTGCCATGAAGAGCGGCGCCGTGCTGGCGCTGTCTCCCGGTGAACAATTGCTCAATCTTGTACACATTGACGATGTGGTTGCCGCCTACGAGTGCGCCCTGGCGAGACTGTTGTCAGATGAAACCGGCGGTCGTGAGACATTTTCTGTGCGCAGTCCAGAACATGTCTCACTGAAACAGCTTGTTGCTCTCTACAGTCAGTTGGCAGGCCGTTCCCTCTCCGTTCTGTGGGGTGGGCGGCCATATCGTGAACGGGAAATTATGCATCCCTATGAGGATGGGCTCACACTGCCCGGCTGGCATTCGCAGGTTGCTCTGGTGGACGGATTGCGCCAACTCATTCGCTTTCAGGATGCAGCCGACGTGTAACGGAAAGGAGGCGCGATCAAATGAACGAGTTCCTGGCGGTTGGAGATATTGTGGAAACTACAAAGGGAACTTTTGCTGTTCTGGAATTTGGACAGCGCGTGCTCATCGTCTCGCCGTACCATGGTAACTCAGACTCCGAGCACCACATTAACACAAGTGAGCGCCTGGAATGGATTGCCGAAGAATTGAGCGACCTGCAACCAGTGCTGGTGGGGAGACTTGCAGAGAAAGAACTGGAATCAGCCAAACGCGCCCTGATTTTTGACCGAGTACAGGATTTTCACAATCTTTTTCACAAGCCGCAGACCTTTTCCGAAGACACATCCTACGTGCCTTATGCCGGTAAGGTATACGGGGCCGAAGAGATGATTTCTCTGGTTGACGCCTCCCTGGATTTCTGGTTGACGTTTGGGCGTTACGCGGAACAGTTTGAAAAGGAACTCGAACAATTCCTGGGTATGCGTTACGCACTGTTGACCAATAGTGGATCATCCGCGAATTTGCTCGCGATTTCGGCGCTCACCTCGCCAAAATTAAGGGAGCGCAGGCTGTGTCCTGGCGACGAGGTGATCACCGTGGCAGCGGGCTTTCCAACGACTATCGCGCCCATTGTGCAGAATCGGTTGATTCCGGTGTTTGTTGATGTCGAATTGGGGACCTATAATGTGCTGGTCGAGCGATTGGAGAAGGCGATTAGCGCCAAAACCAAGGCGATCATCCTTGCACATACGATGGGAAACCCGTTTGATGTTGACGCCGTTCTCGACGTTGCCAAGCGTCATCACCTGTGGATTATTGAGGACAACTGCGATGCGCTTGGATCCCTGTATAACGGGAAACTGACCGGCAGTTTCGGGCATCTTGCCACATCCAGCTTCTATCCGCCACACCATATTACGATGGGAGAGGGCGGGGCGGTGTATACCAATGATCCCCTGCTCAAGATGATCGTTGAGTCCTTTCGGGATTGGGGCCGCGACTGTTGGTGCCAGTCTGGGTGCGACAACACATGTGGCAAGCGATTCGGTTGGCAACATGGCGAACTTCCATTCGGTTATGATCACAAGTACACCTATTCTCATCTTGGTTACAACTTAAAACCAACTGACCTGCAGGCGGCTGTCGGACTCGCCCAGTTGCAACGAATCCAAAGTTTTACTGCGCGAAGAAGACACAACTTTGAGAGGCTCAAGACTGGTCTGCGTGACCTTGAGGATCGCCTCATCCTACCCGAAGCAGAGGGTAAATCTGAGCCGAGCTGGTTTGGCTTCATCATCACGGTGCGCAATGAAGGTCAACTTTTGCGCAACCGCATGGTGGAATATCTTCAGAGCCGTCGAATCCAGACACGGATGCTCTTTGCCGGGAATATGATTCGCCAGCCTGCGTTTCAAAACGTGCCTCATCGCGTGGCGGGTGGACTTGACAACACGGAGAAGATCATGAGGGACACATTTCTGGTCGGCGTTTATCCGGGATTGACTGATGATATGATCGATTATGTCATACAGGAGATCCACGACGCCGCAAAGTTTGCGACACAATGACCCTGATTTACAAAGTGCGAATCGTGCCTGTCAGCTCTGCGTCAAAGGACGCGAGCAACTGAGCGACCTGATCTTCGCGTTCTCCTTCAGTGGAGGGAATGTTCAGGAGGTTATACCCACTGCTCAAGGCCATCTTATGAAGGTTATAACAGTCATTCATTTCGTTAATTGAGTGAAGACAGATCATTGCCAGCCACAATTTGATCTGTTCCACCGAAGGGGTGGACTGATTGGGTGTTGCCTTTGCCAACAGTTGCAGACTGATATGTGGCTTTGCAAGTTTCAAGGCTGCGACAGCGCCTGCAAGCAGCCCAAAAGCGTTTTGATCAAACATAAAACTCTGTGTGCCCAGATGCCATAACATGGACCATTCGTTCTGAACCAATGCACGATGAAGCTCCGGGTTGATGTCCGTCCACGACATAATTATTGGGAAGAAGTGACGAGATTTTTCAAATGGTTCGGGAGCCCTCTCAATCCAGTATCCCTGACTGTCGTAAACAGGACCCCATTTTGCATTAAGCAGTTCGCTATTCATTTGCATTTGTTTAACCCAGGTAGCGTGATCCCACGATGCACTCCCAACATGGTATATAAAAACGTCTTTAGCTACCGCCACCTGGTATCCCGCATTGAGGACTCGAATGCAATAGTCATCGTCTTCAAAATTACCTAATCCAAATCTCAAATCGAATCCCCCGAGGAGTTGAATTAATTCTCCGCGCATTACCCACGCGAACCCGACGATTCTTTGCGTAAATGCGATCTGTCCAGCCCACTCGCTAAAAACCTCTCTTGCGTGATCCGCCAGAGGCCGTGAACCGTCATATGCACTGTTTTGCACACCGGACACATTGCAAGCGACTGGACCAATCATACCCAGTCGGGGATTTCTCTTTAAATGAACTAACATGCGCTCAAGCCATCCCGGGGTTACCTGAACATCATTGTTCAAAATAACTACATAGTCCGATGGTGGCACAGCAGCCAGCCCTGCGTTCATACCTCCCGCAAAACCATAGTTCCGATCCAAAAGAACCAGATCCAAGTTTTCAATTCGACCCTGAAGATTCATGAGATGCTCTCGCGTTCCATCAGTTGACATGTTGTCCACGATAATCATTCTAAAAGGAACGAAGGTGTGTTGCAGGACGCTGTCCACAGTTCTAATCGTATTTTCCAGGTGATTCCAACACAGAATAATAATCGATACCGTTGGATGTTGTGAGCGGGGAAGATCAAGCAGCCGACTGAGTATGGGCAGCACATGATGAGGGGAATACGCATCGTGGACTGTTTGATGGCCTTCTCGTAAAGCCTCCCACTGGTCCGCTTCGGAGTAAATGGAAATCACGGCATCTGCAAACCCTTTGGAGTCATTATCCGGAACGACAAGTCCGCATCCCGCGCAATTCATCCCTTCAGCCGCCGTTTGAGTCGCCACGAAAGGAACCGCGTATTCCATTGCCTCGCCGATTTTGCCCTTGACGCCAGATCCAAATCTCAGAGGTGCGATAACCACTCTGGTCTTCGTATAGTACGGGGCGAGATCCGGAACGTAACCCAAAGCCTGAATATTTGTTCCAGATAGGCTGTTGATCTCATTCGGAGGGTTATTTCCTATAATGTAAAGTTTCGCCGTTGGAATCTGTAAAAGAACTAAAGGGAAAATTTCGGAACAAAAATACCTGACGGCATCAATATTGGGGGTGTGATTAAAATTACCTACAAACAAAATTCCACTTCGGTCGACAAAGGGTCTTCCAAGGGATTTTTGTTCATGTATAATGGGCACAATCTCGATAGATTGTTGAAAAGCAGACGCCCAGTCACCGTCTGTTTTGCTGACGACGACAACTACATCTGAAGTCTTGCAGGCATTTGTCTCCTTCCATACCAAGTCGGCAAAATCCTGATCATTGACGGCGTAGCCATATGCAGCGCCCTGCGCCGTTCGCTTAACGTGAATGTCAACTGTATCATAAACGATCCGGGAAGCGGGAGACAATGCCCGAACCACTGGGCTTACACTATGGTATATTTCCGGGGTGCACAGCCAGACATGGTCGGGTCGAGTTTCATGTAATAAGCGGATCCAGGGAATTGATCCAATCGTACCATCGCCCGCATAGGTCTCAATCCCCAGTTGTTGGAGTTCGGATACATACTGTGGCAGATTATGATTATACAAAGATACAAAACGAACATCCGCGAAACGGTGATGCTGCCGGATCAACTTCATAATGGACCATAGTCGGCGACCTCCTGCAGATCGATCAAACCAGGGAAAGGAGTAGTCACAGAAAAGATACTTCTTGCGGATTTCCAGTTCGGTGTATGAAAGACGCTTCGAGAGGTGAACCATCCAGCGCTGCCTATATATTTGCTGGTTTTGCTGCATCTGCGTTCGATGGGCTTCCGCTCTGCCGAAGGTCTGGCTGCCAAGGTGAATGACCTCGGAGGCAGGTTGCACCAAGACGGAATATCCCCGCTCTCGAATCTCCGTGCATAAATCCGTATCCTCAAAGTAGCCCAATCCGTAGCTGCGATCCAATAACTCTTCCCTTGCTCCCAATGCCTGACGACGAAGATGCAGGCTAGCCCCTGAGCAGTAGGCCACTTCTCTGACTGCGTTCGCAATCGGATCAAATCTGTGCATGCCGGCGCATAATTGGATTGGCATTCCAGTATAGTCTACCTCACACCCGCTCTCTTCAATATGGCCTTGAGGAGTGAGCAGTTTTGAGCCGATGGCCCCTGCATCGTTTCGGGAGAGCATCAACTTATGCAGTGAACTCAACCATCCTGGTAATGGGATCGTATCATTGCTTAGTAGGGTTATAAAGTCTGAGGTCGCATTTTTCCACCCGGCATTTACAGCGCCGATGTATCCTTGGTTTGGCTGTAACTCTATGATTTTGACCTGGATTCCATCCATGCCATCCAGAACTTCTTGAATTGGAGTGGAGTCTTCAATTGATCCATTGTTGATTAGTATTAGAGTTTGCGGCACATCCGGATTGGAAACCAGAGCTTGCAGACACCGTACTGTCATGTCTATATGGTTATAATATGGCAATATAATGGTAGTCGGGATTGTTTCCATATATCCTCCAAGTTTATCGCGAGTTGGTTAGTCTAAGGACCTGCATTATGACTGTCTTTTATAGGGCAATCGGCAGCGAGTGGACCTCGGTCATGCCAAGATACCCTTCAGTGACAGATCGCAAAAATAATCAGCGATCTGCTGGGGAGTCCTGGCGCCGTGCTCGTCGTACCAGCGATACACCCAGTTGCATGAGCCAAGAATGGATAAGGCCGTCAGACGCGCGTCTCCTGAACGGAACTCCTGGTTGTCCATCCCTTCCTTAATGATGTCGACCCAGAGATCGAGATAGCGATCGGTTGCCTTTTTGATGATGCCGTGCTGTTCATCGCTGAGCAAAAACGCTTCCCGCAACAGAACCGTGGTCATTTGTATGTCTCCGGTCACAATGTTAAAGTGATGATGGATTGCTTGAATGAGACGATCCCTTGCCGGTGTCTTGCGGTTTCGGATGATCTCCAGTTCGTGGTTAAAGCCATTGATCGACTGGCTGGCGATCCGCAGCAATAATTCTTCTTTGTTCTCGATGTAATGATATAAACTTCCTTTTTGCAGACCGACCGCGTCTGCGATATCCTGAACTGAGGTCGCGTGATAGCCTTTCTCGTCAAACAACTGGATGGCGGCGCGGGCAATCTCCTCGTATTTGTTCGTTGCCATGGTCGCGCCTCCTTATGCATTGGATTGTATGTGGTCCATGCTGACTGTGGCTTCAGGGATGTTGCAAGCGCACGTCTACTACAAACGTACGCCTACTACAAGTTTACGCTAGTTTAGCAGGTTTGTCGGATGTCCGTCAATGAATTAATGGCATGGTACAGGAGGACTTGATTGATGAATCGGGCAGGCGAATTGTGGATTTTCGATATGGACGGCACATTGTTTCGAGCGGAACTCGTCGCGGTTGAGGCGTTTCGGAGAGTGTTCTCGCGCCTTGCGGCGCACGGCATCGAGGCGCCCCAGAGCGTCACGGACGCTCAGATCGTCGATACATTTGGACAGACTCACGATGTTATATGGAAGCGGCTACTGGGTCGCCCGTTATCTCGCCCTGAGCAAGATCTCGCCGACGCCTGGCTTCTCGAAGAGGAGATCGCTCTGCTTTTGCAGGGAGCAGGCGCCTTATACGATGAGGTACCTGAGACGGTGCGTCAGTTGCGTGAAGAAGGGGCGACACTCGCTGTGGCGAGCAACGGTCAGCAGCGTTATATTGAGACGATTGTGAACGTATTTGGGTTACACAGTTATTTTGCGGGTTTGTACAGCGCAAGCGGCTACAGAGTGGACTCGAAAGTACGCCTGGTGGCCAGAGTGCTTCAGGACATCCCCCATCAACATGCCGTCATGGTCGGAGACCGTTCCTCCGATGTGGAGGCGGGCGTCAAGAATGGCTTGCCAGTCATCGGGTGCGCGTTCGGTTTCGCAAATGGCCCGGAACTCAGTGGCGCCACATGTATTGTCTCTCGCTTTTCGGAAATCCTATCGTGTGGAATCGGTGTAAGGGCGTTCGGCGTATGAGGCTGTCATAAAAATATTGCTGACTGGCGTTTACTTTTTCGCGGTGACTGATTATACTGAACTCATAAGGTCAAGATTAGTCAAAGTCAGGAGTGAGGCGTGGGGAACGTGAAAACTATATCGGATGTCATTGAAATGTATCTCTGTGAACTGTTATCACGCAGCGATGACGGCATGATTGAAGTGCAGCGCAGCGAACTGTCGGAACTGTTCTCCTGCGTGCCGTCGCAGATCAACTACGTCATCGCGACGCGCTTTACACCGCCGAGAGGGTATCTTGTGGAATCAAAGCGGGGCGGCGGCGGATATATTCGCATTAGGCGGATTGCTTCTCAGCACATCAACGAGATCAGTCAATTGCTTCGGGCTGTCGGCGACAGCATTGCACAAAAAGAGGCTGAGGGGATCATCTGGCGACTGGAGAGTGACAGCGTTCTTTCGCAGCGCGAAGCGTCGCTCCTGCGCGTGGCGGTTTCCAGGGACACGTTGCTGCTCCCGTTGCCGGACCGGGATATTCTAAGGGCTCGTCTGCTCAGTTTGATGTTGGCGACGGTGTACGGGTATCGCAGCAACGATTCGTAGTGTTCAGCACCCATTTGCGGTCTATTGTTGCAGATGGTCTGGATGTGGACCGAACCATAGAACGATGAGGAGGGAGTTGCCCATGCTCTGCGAACAATGCGGTGAGCGCCCGGCTACCGTGCATTTCACGGAGATTGTGCAAGGGCAAAAAAGTGAGTACCACCTTTGTGAAGCGTGTGCCCGCGAGAAGGGGCAGGCAGCGTATGAAGCGATGATTGGAGCATTTTCGGTCAATCAGTTGCTGTCCGGTCTGCTTCATCTTGATCCAACCGCGCCGCAGCGGTCCGATACGCCTGCTCCGCGATGTGAAAGCTGTGGGCTCACATTTCAGCAATTTGCTCAAGTCGGGCGATTCGGGTGCCCGGACTGCTACCAGGCGTTTTCCCGCGAATTGGGAACCCTGCTCAAGCGAGTGCAGAGTTCCGATCAGCATACGGGGAAAATCCCGAGACGGCGCGGCGGGGTTATCGGGGCTCGCCGGGAACTGAATCGGTTGCGGCAGGAGATGCACATGCGGGTGGTCGAAGAGCGATTTGAAGACGCTGCGCAGTTGCGGGACCGGATTCGCTATCTCGAACAACAGATCGAATCGCAGGCGTAGGGGAGGTGAACAGCAATGTCGCTAAGCGATTTTTTGTCCAATGCTACAAGCAAGTGGCTGCGCGACGATGGCCCTGATTCGGATATTGTCATCAGCAGTCGTGTTCGCATCGCGCGTAATTTGACGGATCGATCGTTTCCGATGCTGGCCTCAGAGCGCGATAAACAGAACTTGCTTGATGAAGTGGCGGCGGCCGTCAAACAACCGGACGTTCAGAAACTGGGCAGGTTTGAATTGCTGAAGATGGGAGATCTCACTGACGTCGAGAAACAGGTGCTGGTGGAGAAGCATCTGATCAGTCCAGCCCTGTTGGAGGCGCAAGGCGGAGCGGTGATCCTTCGCGAGGACGAAGAAATCAGCGTCATGGTGAACGAAGAGGATCATTTGCGTCTGCAATGTCTGCTCCCCGGGTATCAACTGGACGGCGCGTATCAGATCGTGAATCGACTGGATGACGCCCTGGAGGAGACGCTGGATTTCTCCTTTGATGAAACAAAGGGGTATTTGACGGCGTGCCCGACCAATGTCGGAACCGGGATGCGCGCGTCGGTCATGATGCATCTTCCGGCGCTGGTGTTGACTGGTCAGATAGGTCGGATCCTTTCGGCGGTAACGCATGTGGGCCTGGCTGTCAGAGGAATCTATGGCGAAGGCACGGATGCCCTGGGCAATCTGTTTCAGATCTCCAACCAGATCACACTAGGCCAAAGCGAAGAGGAGATCATCGGCAATCTGCACGGCGTCGCGAGACAGCTTGTGGATCACGAGCGCGGCGCCCGACAGTATTTGCTGCGCGACGGCAAGGAGCAGATCGAAGACCGTGTCTGCCGCTCCTTTGGCATCTTGGCGTATGCCCGGCAGATCGAT
Source organism: Bacillota bacterium (assembly GCA_021805735.1). Classification (GTDB taxonomy): domain Bacteria; phylum Bacillota; class Bacilli; order Alicyclobacillales; family SLC66; genus JAKADD01. The sequence continues at coordinate 12,883 of JAJZEE010000047.1, read as the reverse complement.
TCCAAAGAGGCCATGCAAAGACTCTCTGATGTTCGGCTGGGAATCGATCTTGGTATTATCAAAGGCGTATCGGCGAACATTCTAAAGGAACTGATGGTGGCCACTCAGCCTGGATTTCTGCAAAAGTACTATGGTCACGAGATGAGTCCGGCGATGCGCGATGTCAAGCGCGCATCGCTGATGCGGGAACGGTTGCGCATGAACGACGGCGAGTGACCTGGTTATCAACATTGGGATATTTAAATGAAATGGGGGATCGTTATGTTGTTCAATCGCTTCACGGAGAGGGCGCAGAAAGTGTTGACTCTGGCCCATGAGGAAGCCGTCCGGTTGGGTCACCCCGGCGTCGGCACAGAGCACATCCTGCTCGGCCTCGTGCGGGAAGGCGAGGGCATTGCGGCGAAGGCTCTGATCAGTCTTGGCCTCACGAGCGACAAGATTCAGCGGGAGGTCGAGAAAATTATTGGACGCGGCCCCGGCAATTCCACGGGCACGACATACACGCCACGGGCGAAGAAGGTCATCGAGCTGTCCATGGACGAAGCGCGTAAACTCAATCATAACTACATCGGAACGGAGCACATCCTGCTCGGTCTGATCCGGGAGGGGGAAGGCATCGCGGCGCGTGTTCTGAGCAACCTGGGCGTCAATCTGACCAAGGCTCGTCAACAGGTGTTGCAGCTCCTCGGCAGCGACACGCCGGAGAACACTTCAGACAGCAACCAGACTGCCAGTACGCCGACACTCGATGGATTGGCCCGCGACTTGACCGCGCTCGCCCGTGATTCTAAGCTCGATCCAGTCATCGGACGCGCAGCCGAGATCGAACGCGTGATTCAGGTGTTATCCCGGCGCACGAAAAACAATCCCGTTCTGATTGGTGAACCAGGCGTTGGCAAGACTGCGGTGGCGGAGGGGCTGGCGCAGCGTATAGTGTCGAACGAAATTCCGGAGACGCTGCGCAACAAGCGTGTGATGGTTCTTGATATGGGTACGGTTGTAGCTGGAACGAAGTATCGCGGAGAATTCGAAGATCGGCTCAAGAAAATTATGGACGAAATTCGCGGAGCGGGCAACGTGATTCTGTTTATTGACGAGTTGCACACGCTGATTGGCGCGGGTGGCGCGGAAGGCGCGATTGACGCATCCAACATTTTAAAGCCCGCGCTCGCTCGCGGAGAACTGCAGTGCATCGGAGCTACGACCCTGGATGAATATCGTAAGCACATCGAAAAAGACGCGGCGCTGGAGCGTCGTTTTCAACCCATCAAAGTTGATGAACCGACGGCTGACGAAGCGATTCAGATCCTGCACGGTTTGCGTGATCGCTATGAAGCTCACCACCGTGTGCAGATCACAGACAAGGCGGTGGAGGCGGCGGTGCGATTGTCCGATCGCTATATTACCGATCGTTTCCTGCCCGACAAGGCCATTGACCTGATTGATGAGGCTGCTTCGCGCGTCCGGTTGCGCACGTATACGGCGCCGCCGAATCTGAAGGAACTGGAAGTGAAGCTTGAAGAGATTCGCTCGGAGAAAGATTCGGCCATTCAGGGCCAGGAATTCGAGCTGGCGGCGTCTCTGCGGGATCAGGAGCAGCACTTGCGCGATGACTTGGAACATCGCCGCATGGAATGGCAACAGCGGCAGGATTCTCACGACGTAGCCGTCACAGACGAAGATATTGCTGAAATCGTGTCGAGTTGGACGGGAATCCCCGTGAAGAAGTTGGCCGAAGCCGAATCGTCGAGACTGCTCAACATGGAACAGTTGCTGCACGAACGCGTTATAGGTCAGGACGAGGCGGTGGCGGCAGTTTCAAGGGCCATTCGGCGAGCGCGGGCCGGGCTTAAAGATCCGAAGCGGCCAATCGGATCGTTCATTTTCCTGGGTCCAACAGGCGTCGGTAAAACGGAATTGGCGCGGGCCCTCGCTGAGGCGATGTTTGGCGATGAAGACGCCATGATCAGAATCGACATGTCCGAGTATATGGAACGTCATACGACCGCTCGCCTGGTCGGAGCGCCTCCCGGCTACGTCGGTTACGAAGAAGGTGGGCAGCTTACGGAAAAAGTGCGTCGCAAACCGTACTCTGTAGTACTTCTTGATGAGGTGGAAAAGGCGCATCCGGAAGTGTTCAACGTACTTTTGCAGGCACTGGACGATGGGCGTCTGACGGATGGAAAAGGTCGCACGGTGGACTTTCGCAACACGGTGATCATCATGACGTCCAACGTGGGCGCGCAGATGATTAAACGCGGGGGGCCGCTCGGCTTTAAGAGCGGATCCGACAGTGCCTATCATGACATGAAAGACCGTGTGATGGAGGACTTGAAGAAGACCTTTCGGCCAGAGTTTCTGAACAGGGTCGATGAACTGATTGTCTTTCATGAACTCGGGCAGGAGGATATCGCCAGGATTGTGTCGCTGTTGGCCGGCGAACTTGGCAAACGGTTAGAGGAGTATGGCCTGCATTTGACCCTGACAGAGGCGGCCAAAGCCTTCCTGGCGAAGGAGGGATACGATCCACAATATGGAGCCCGTCCTCTAAAACGAGCGATGCAACGGCACATCGAGGATAGACTGTCCGAGTCGCTGCTTGGCGGCGAGATCGAACGCGGCGATCGTGTCGAGATCGATGTCGATCCAAATGGCGGACTGCTGGCGCGACGCGTAGGACAGACAGTTCAGGCGTAATCTGCGCTGCGCGGAAGTTGCGGCCGTAAGAAGGCCAGTAAAGCAGTTCGCGCTTTACTGGCCTTGGTATTTTCATCCTTTTTACGCTGGTTATTTGCATTGCTCTGATGTATAGTGAAAGCGTCATGAAAAAGGCCAAGACTAGATTTGTATGTACTGATTGTGGATCAGAAAGTCCCAAATGGCTTGGGCGATGTCCAGGATGCGGCGCCTGGAGCACCATGATGGAAGAGACGGTTGCCCCAGCGCAGGCGCATGGTCAAGGGCACATGAGGGATGGCGAGGCTTCAGAACCGCTTCTCATGCAAGACATCGACATGGTTGAGGTGTCTCGTTTCTCTACGGGCAGCCATGAATTTGACCGCGTATTGGGCGGCGGTGTGATTCCTGGTTCCCTTTTTCTCGTGGGCGGAGATCCTGGCATCGGAAAATCGACACTCCTGTTGCAGACTGCGCATGCGGTCGCGCGAGCGGGGGTTTCTGTTCTTTATGTAACCGGAGAGGAGTCGCCGCAGCAGGTACGACTGCGTGCGGAGCGAATCGGTTCGTTTACAGACAGGCTATACGTGCTGGCCGAGACTGACCTGGAGCGCATTGAGAGACAGGTAGCTGCCGTTGACCCTCATTTTCTCGTCATCGATTCGATTCAGACCATGTCACGCGGTCATTTGCCGTCTGCTCCAGGGTCGCCGCAACAAGTGCGGGAATGTACACTGTCCTTCCTGCGTATGGCTAAGGAGCGGCACTTGGCGACATGCATCGTGGGACATGTGACCAAAGACGGAACGATCGCGGGTCCGCGCCTGATGGAGCATATGGTTGACGCTGTACTCTATTTTGAGGGGGATCGGCACCACCGTTTCCGAATCTTGCGCGGCGTAAAGAACCGCTTTGGGTCGACCAATGAAATCGGCGTCTTTGATATGCAGTCTTCGGGCTTAATTGATGTGTTGAGTCCGTCGGAGCTTTTTTTGGCAGAACGCGCGGCAGGGTCTGCCGGATCTGCGGTGGTTGCCAGTTTGGAAGGAACAAGACCTGTTCTGGCCGAGGTGCAGGCTTTGGTCACCCCTACTGCATTCGGCACGCCGCGTCGCATGGCGTCAGGACTCGACTACAATCGGGTATCGCTGCTCATGGCAGTTCTGGAAAAACGTCTTGGGTTATATCTGCAGAGCCAGGATGCATATGTGAATGTAGCGGGTGGCATGCGCATGGAAGAACCCGCGATCGACCTCGGCGTTGCGCTGTGCATTGTGTCGAGCTTTAGGGAAACAGCAATCGCGCCGGGGATCGTCCTGATTGGGGAAGTTGGGCTAACCGGCGAGGTGCGCGCTGTGACTCGGCTGGATCAACGTGTGCAGGAGGCGGAGAAACTGGGTTTCTCCCGCGTCGTGGCGCCAGCGTTGAATGTGGGGCGATTGACTTTGCCTCCGACTGCCAGCATTGAAGTCATCGGCGTGAGCACTGTGCAGGAGGCCTTGCGAATTGCGTTGGGAGGGTGACCGCAATGCGGGAGGACGGAAAGCGGGACGACGGCAGACGCGACAATTTTATGACGCGGACACTTAGAATGGTGGCGCCGGGTACGCCCATTCGCGAAGGTGTCGACAACGTGTTGCGCGCCAATACGGGCGGGTTGATTATCGTGGGACACGATGCGCTCGTGCACTCATTGCTGGACGGTGGATTTGCGATTGATTGCGAACTGACGCCGGCAGGACTTTATGAGTTGGCCAAAATGGATGGCGCCATTATCCTGAGTGAGGATCTGAAGCGAATTCTATACGCGAACGCCCAGGTCAATCCCGATCCAACGATTTCCTCCAACGAGACAGGAACACGCCATCGCACGGCGGAACGAGTGGCAAAGCAGACAGGGCGTCTGGTGATCTGCGTCTCGCAACGACGCAATGTAATCACGCTGTATCAAGGGAATATTCGTTATTTGTTGAAGGACTTAAGCGTGATCATTACGAAGGCCAATCAGGCGGTGCAGACACTTGAACGTTACAAATCCGTTCTTGACGCCACTCTCACCAACCTCTCTGCGCTTGAAATGGAGGAGATGGTTACGCTCGCCGATGTAGCAGGCGTGTTGCAGCGGTTCGAAATGGTTTTGCGCATTAAGAGCGAAATTAAGCGCTATATTACTGAACTCGGAACAGAAGGTCGGTTAGTTTCGATGCAGATGGACGAATTAGTGTCAAAGATTGACGAGGAGGCGTACCTGCTCGTCAAGGATTACTCGGCATCCGGATATGAACTTACCCCACATCAGATCCTGACGCAAATTCACGGCCTGGATTCTGAAGAACTGCTAAGTGGGCAGGTGATTGCCCGAGCGCTTGGCTATGTGGAAGCCGCCAATCTGGCAGAAACCGTTATCGCATCGCGTGGATATCGCCTGTTACACAAAATTCCGCGGTTGCCGCAACCAGTCATCGACAATCTGACGGGTGAATTTGCAACACTGGGGCGTATCGTATCCGCGTCGGTGGAGGAGTTGGACGATGTAGAGGGGATTGGCGCCGTGCGCGCTCGCACAATCAAGGAGGGGCTCAAGCGGATGCAGGAACTCGCTCTTTTGGAACGCAACCTTTGAGGGTATCCTGTTTCACATGTAGAGGAGGGTTCCAATGCGCAGTTCACTTGCTAACGCGTTAACCATTCTGAACCTGATATTGGGAATGACGGCCGTTATGTTGGCCATCCAGGGCGATTTTCAGATCGCGGCGCTGTTTGTGATTGTCGGAATGGTTTGTGATGGCTTGGATGGCCGTCTGGCGAGGGCTTTACACATACAGAGCGACTTTGGAAAGGAACTCGATTCGCTGTCGGACATTGTGACGTTTGGCGTCGCCCCTGCTGTGATTATGTATGTCGCAGTGCTCAAGGACGTGGGCGTCGCTGGCAGTGTGATCGCGGTGCTGTTTCCAGTGGCCGGAGCGCTCAGACTGGCTCGTTTCAATGTGCATCCGGGTCGGACAAACTACTTTGTGGGATTGCCAATCACGGCCGCAGGAGGCATTCTGGCCACCTTTGCCCTGTATCACGGACTCATTCCCACTCTCTGGTTACCCGTGTTGACCGTTGCCTTGAGTTACCTGATGGTCAGCAAGACCAGATATCCGAACTTTAAAAAGTTGGGGATTCCCCGCAAGGCGTATATTGCCATACCCATATTGGCGGTTGTTGTAGCCGCGGTCATGATCAACCATCGCGATGTGTTGGTTCGCTTGATTTTCCTTATTTTGTCCGTGTATGGAGGATACGGGATATGGTATGATATTCGTTCAATCTTGCGCAAGAAACTGCGCAAGGAGGAAACTGACCGCTATCGCTCTACACAATAGATCCGTGTGATGCGGAGGATTACTTAATGCACTTAATGTTCCCAATTGACCCCTCCGTACACCCGTGATAATCTTAAGATGATTGCGTTTAAAAGGTTCCGTTTTGACCATACTGGGGTACAGGAGGTGACATATGTTGGTACGCAAATTGATTCAGCTATTTTTCTTCATTATCGGGTTAGCCCTCGGTGGAGCCTACGGAGATCGCGTGTTCGCACTTATTCATGTTCATATTTTCCCGTGGGAGTCCGTGGCGACCGCTGTTTTGGGTGGAGTCATCGCTCTTTTTCTCGGTACGTTTGTGGTGGACCCCCTTGTAAATTGGTTTCGCTGGCTGGAAGACAGGCTCATCCATACTCCGCTCGTCGACCTTCTGTCGGGAGTCATTGGGTTGGTCATTGGCCTTGTCATTGCGTATGTGGTGACGCCCGCCGCTGGGGAAATCCCTGTGGTCGGAGTGTTTATCCAGTTTTTTGTATCTATTGTTCTGGGCTATCTCGGTTTCCGTATCTTCTTTTCGCGACGGGAGGAGATTTTTTCCCTGTTGCCGTCGCTGCTCGCCAAGTCTTCCAGAGATCGGGATAAGGCGGCGGCGCGGACAGCCGCGCCCGCTCCTCGCGCCGGCGAGGCCAAACTGCTTGATACCAGCGTGATTATAGACGGACGTATCGCGGACATCGTTCAGACGGGCTTTCTCGATGGCATCCTGATCATTCCGTCATTTGTGCTGGAGGAACTTCAACACATCGCCGACAGTTCTGACGTGCTCAAACGCAACCGTGGGCGGCGCGGTCTGGACATCTTGAACCGCGTTCAGAAGGAGCTCAAGGTCAAGGTTCAGGTGCTGGAGATCGACTTTGAGGAATTGTCTGAGGTCGACAGCAAACTGGTCAAACTGGCCAAACAGTTAAACGGCAAAGTGGTCACGAATGATTTCAACCTGAACAAGGTTTGTGAATTGCAAGGGGTAGACGTCCTTAACATCAATGATCTGGCCAACGCCGTCAAACCGGTGGTTCTGCCCGGCGAGGAGATTGCGGTGCAGGTGATCAAGGACGGAAAAGAGTACGGTCAGGGGATCGGCTATCTGGATGACGGCACCATGATCGTCATTGAGGGCGGTCGGGAGTTTATTGGGCATCGGCTGGATGTGCTGGTCACCAGTGTATTGCAGACATCCGCAGGTCGCATGATCTTCGCCAAGCCCAAGATGCTGGAGAAGGCTTTATAAGTTGCTGCTGTCGTGATGGATGTGGAGAGGGCCGGGTATAGTGCACTGCGAAGACACCTTGACAGAACAGGTTGACGTGCTGGTCATGGCGGCTGGAACGGGAAGCCGGATGGGCGTCACGGAGCGGAAGCAATGGCTGACGCTCTGTGGATGTCCTGTCTTTGTGTATGTGTTGAAACGCTTGATCAGCTTTGGCGTCACGTCCTGTATACTCGTGGTCCATCCCGAGGACGTCAAACGTTCCCGCGATCAACTGTTGCTGCACGGAGTGACAGGCTGCGTGGTGGTGGCAGGCGGTCAGGATCGGCAAGCTTCTGTCATGCGAGGGCTCTCTGCGTGTACGCTGCCGCTGGTGGCGGTCCATGACGCTGCGCGGCCATTCCTTTCTCTGGCCGACTTTATGGCTGTTCTTAAGGCAGGCGCCGAATACGACGCGGCCACGCTTGGTCATCCCGTGAGAGACACTTTAAAGCGCATGGACGATGCGGGAAATGTCGGCGCCAATGTCGATCGCGGCGGTGTCTGGGCCGTGCAAACTCCGCAGGTGTTTGAGCGCCGTCTGCTGACAGATGCGCATCGCGACGCGGAACAGGCGGGTATTTCTGTGACAGATGACACCGCCCTCATTGAGCGTCTGGGAATCCCGGTGCGCATCGTTCAGGGGTCAAAATGGAACGTGAAACTGACAGATCCGGATGATCTCGAATTTATGCGCCAGTGGGAGGCGATCCATTGCGAGTAGGATTGGGTTTTGACGTGCATCGTTTCGTTCCCGGGAGACCGCTGATCCTCGGCGGGATTGAGGTTGCCCATCATGTAGGACTGGATGGTCACTCCGACGCGGATGTGTTGGTTCACGCGCTGATGGACGCGCTTCTCGGCGCGGCTGCGCTCGGCGACATCGGCGATCATTTTCCGGACAACGATCCGAAGTATGAGGGGATTTCAAGCGTCCAACTGCTCCGGCGCGTGTGTCGGTTGCTGTCGGATCGTGGGTATCGCGTGGTAAACGTCGATATCATGGTGCTGGCCGAGAAACCGAAACTTGCCCCGTTCAAGAGCGGCATGATACACTTGTTAGCACGAGAATTGCAGGTGACCGAAGCCGACGTGAGTATCAAGGCCACGACGATGGAGCGTATGGGCTTTATCGGCAGGGAAGAGGGTATTGCGGTACAGGCTGTGGCGCTTATAGACAGCCGCGATGGATGAGGGTGAGAGTATGAGTGTACGTCTGCGTTACGCGCCGAGTCCCACGGGGCATCTGCACATCGGCGGCGCGCGTACGGCTTTGTTCAATTATCTGTTTGCCAAACACCATGGCGGCGCTTTTATTTTGCGTATTGAAGATACAGATTTGGATCGCAATGTGGAAAGCGCCGCGCAAGAATTTGCCGACAACTTGCGCTGGCTGGGCATAGAGTGGGATGAAGGGGCGTTTTCGGGCGGTGACTACGGACCGTATGTATCGACCGAGCGGCTTGACATCTATCGGCGCCATGTCGACGAACTGCGTGACAAGGGAATGGTTTACGAGTGCTATTGCTCCGAAGACGAACTGGCTGTACAGCGGGAGGAACTGCTCGCTCGTGGAGAGATGGTTCGATACTCTGGACGCTGTCGTCACCTTTCTAAGGAAGAGCGCGAGGCGCGCATTCGCGAGGGCCGGAAACCCACTGTGCGGTTCAGGGTGATGGACGATGAACCAGTGGCGTTTACGGATTTGATTCGTGGTGATATGATATTTGAACCACAAGGGATCGGCGGCGACTTCGTCGTCGTGAAATCGAACGGCATCCCCGTTTACAATTTTGCGGTGGTTGTCGACGATCATCTGATGAACATCACCCATGTGGTGCGCGGGGAAGAACACATCTCCAACACCCCAAGACAACTGCTGCTGTTCAAGGCATTCGGCTGGACTGCTCCTGTGTTTGGTCATGTGCCGCTGATACTTGGAGCGGACGGCAAGAAACTGAGTAAACGGGATGAATCGATTATTCAGTTTATCGATCAATATCGTGAATACGGGTATCTGCCGGAAGCGATCTTCAACTTTCTCGCTTTGCTCGGGTGGACGCCCGGCGGGGAACGCGAGATCTTTTCCCGGGATGAGCTCATTACGGCTTTTGGCTTGAACAGGGTCAACAGGAGCGGCGCATTTTTCGATGCGGCGAAGCTGGCCTGGATGAACGGACATTACCTAAGGAACCATTCGGCTGAGGAACTGCTTCCGTTAGCGCGGCGTTTTTTGGAACCCGCAGTCGCGGGTTGGCAGACTCCGGTCAACGATGCCTGGATGATTGAGTTTATTGCTCTCTACAAGGATCAGGTCAGCTGTTTATCGGAACTCCCGGTTGTCGGAAGCGTTCTTGTGAGCGATTCAGTGTCAGTGGAAGCGGACGCCAGAGAGACACTGGAGAATGAACACGCGTCCACGGTTTTGGACGCCTTTGTCAAACTGGCTCACGCATGGACGGACTGGACGCCTGATGGGATGAAGTCATTACTGAAAGATGTTCAGACCGTCACTGGGAAAAAGGGCAAGGAACTGTTTTTCCCAGTGCGCGCGGCGATCACCGGTCGATTGCATGGCCCGGATCTGAACCGCTCTCTCGCCTTGCTTGGACGAACCCGCGTGCTCGATCGGCTGGGAAAGGCGCTCGCCGTTTCCGGAGCGCGCCCGGTACTGTAACGAATCACACAGATCCACACATACATCGATCGTCTGGAAGAGTACATTGCAACGACGCCTGCAGAGAGCCCCTTCACCCGTTACGGCGGGAGCTGCGAAAAGGGGCAGGCGACGACAGTGGAATGCGCCGGACGCGAGCGAGGAGAACGGGACCCTTTTCCCCAGTAAAACTCGACGGATTCGCCCGTTACTGCGAATGATGAGTGCGAGCTGTCGCGAGGCGGCGCGCAGAATCAGAGTGGAACCACGGTCAACCCGTCTCTGGCATTTGCTGGAGGCGGTTTTTTGCAGCGGAGGGAGGTACTGCGGTGATGTTTTCCCGTATTCGCGAAGACATCGATGTTGTCATGAAAATGGATCCAGCCGCCCATTCTCGTTTTGAGGTGTTTCTCACCTATGCGGGACTTCATGCGGTCTGGTTGTACAGGATCGCCCATCGATGTTATCGCTTCCGGTGGTTCACGTTCGCGCGCGCCATTTCGCAGTTAGGACGGTTTCTAACGGGAATCGAGATTCACCCTGGCGCTGTGATCGGACGCGGATTGTTTATCGATCATGGCATGGGCGTCGTTATCGGCGAAACGGCTGTGGTGGGTGATTACGTCGTCTTGTACCAGGGTGTGACACTGGGGGGCACGGGGAAGGAAAAGGGAAAGCGGCATCCCACGATCGGGAGTCATGTCCTGATTGCCACAGGGGCTAAAGTGCTGGGATCCCTGACGGTCGGCGATTACGCGAAGATCGGCGCGGGTTCGGTGGTGCTGCGATCGGTGCCGCCCAATGCGACTGTAGTCGGTATTCCCGCGAGAGTCGTGATGCTGGATGGCAGACGGGTGGATGAACTGGATCAGGTCAATCTCCCGGACGTCGTGGATGAGACTTGTATGGCCTTGCAGGAACGCATCGAGGCGTTGGAAAAGCGGGTGGCTGAGATAGGAGATCGTGTTTCGCAGACGAGTGGGGGAGGGAATGACGGCAATGTCTATTCGGCTTTATAATAGTCTGACAGGTCAAAAGGAAACGTTTGCACCGATTGAGCCCGGCGTGGTTCGCATGTATTCCTGTGGTCCGACGGTGTACAACTATTTTCATATCGGCAATGCGCGTGCGTTTGTGGTGTTTGACATCGTCCGTCGGTACTTGCGATATCGCGGATACAATGTGAAGTTTGTGCAGAACTTTACCGATGTCGACGACAAACTCATCAAACGCGCGCATGAACAGGGCACCAGCGTCGAAGATGTTGCGACGAGCTATATCGAGGCATACTATGAGGACGCGAGAGAACTCGGAATCGAACCAGCGGACGTACATCCGAGAGTCACGGAAACGATGGGTGACATTATCGAGTTCATTCAGACGCTGGTCGATTCTGGATACGCATATGTCGCGGATGGAGATGTGCTGTTTGACACCCCGAAATTCGCGTCATATGGAAAACTCTCCAAACAGTCGCTGAACGATCTGGAGGCGGGAAGTCGCATCGAGCTGACGGAGCTCAAGCGACACAGCACGGATTTTACTCTGTGGAAGGCGGCTAAGCCAGGAGAACCGTCGTGGAACAGTCCTTGGGGTCAAGGGCGGCCAGGGTGGCACATCGAATGCTCGGCGATGATTCACAAACATCTGGGCGACCATATCGATATTCATGGGGGCGGGCATGACCTGCTTTTTCCACACCATGAAAATGAGATCGCCCAAAGCGAATCGGTGTTGGGGGCGCCATTGGCCAAATTTTTTATGCACAACGGGTACATCAATATCAATAATGAAAAGATGTCGAAATCACTCGGAAACAGCGTGTTTGTCCGTGAGCTGGCGCGGCAGTACGACCCCCGCGCGCTCCGCCTGTTTTTACTGTCGGCGCATTACCGCAGCCCGATCAATTATTCCGCCGAGGTCATGGCGCAGATGACAGCAGCCTTGCGCCGCCTGGACGCGTGCCACGAATCCTTGGTGGACCGGTTGGGGGAAACATACCTGCCCGAAGGTGAGAGCATCGACCTGCAGGCGTGGGAGGATCGGTTCCTGGAGGCCATGGATGACGACATCAACACGGGCGACGCCGTGGGAGTGGTATTTGATTTTGTGCGAGACGCAAATGTATACAGTCATCAACAGGAGATCAGCAAAGCAGGACTGCGGTCCTGGCTGGGGAAACTGCGTGACTGGCTTGACCTGTTTGGACTGTTGCAGGTGGAACAGCCGCTTCTGGAGGAGCAGGTTGTCCGACTGATCGAAGAGCGAACGACGGCTCGCAAGGCGCGAGACTTTGCCCGCGCAGACGCCATTCGGGCTGAGTTGTCGAAAATGGGTTTCCAACTGGAGGATACTCCTCAGGGTGTACGGTGGTGGCGAGAACGGTCATGACGAGAGCGGTGATGACGGAGGAGGAAGCCTATCGCATTCCGCCGCTCGCATTGGCGTATGTTGGAGACGCTGTTTGGGAACTGGAAGTGCGTGTGACGCTCATTGACTGCGGAGAGAGACGGCCGCAGCAACTTCATCGGTTGGCTGTGCAGAAGGTCAAGGCCAATGCGCAGGCGGATCGGTTGCACCGCATCGCGGATTTGCTCTCGGAGAGAGAGAGGGCGGTCGTCAGAAGGGGTCGCAATGCCAAATCGCGGTCCGTTCCAAGGAGCGCCACTGTGGCGGATTATCGGGCAAGCACTGGTGTTGAGGCGCTGTTAGGGTATCTCTACCTGTCAGGCTTGACAGATCGGTTGCGGGAGATTGTGCAATTACTGCTTATGGATGAGGAGAATTAGACATGATAAACACAAGAAGCAGGATGGGAAAGCAGGGAACGACGGCGCGTAGCAGTGGGGCTGGTCAAAGACGGTCCGTACAGCGAGGAGGAAACGTCGAGACTGATCGACGTCCGCGTCGTTCGTCCGACTCGTCGCC
>JAJZEE010000046.1 GCA_021805735.1 Bacillota bacterium | reverse complement strand
TAGTACATAGAGACCAACACTTTTGGGGCTATGAGTATCGTCCTGGCGGAGTATGGACTGGCGCATCTCACGGTGGATATCAATGTCGCGGCGGCTCGACTCGCCAAGGAGGCGGCCCTAAAGTATTCGACACCGGACTTTCCGCGTTACGTCGCCGGTTCCATGGGCCCGACGACCAAGACGCTGTCTGTTACGGGTGGAGTCACCTTTGACGCTGTGGTCGAATCGTATTTTGAGCAGGCGTGCGGTCTGCTGCGCGGCGGCGTTGACGCTCTGCTGCTTGAAACCGCGCAGGACACGCTCAATGTCAAGGCCGGCGGAATCGGTATCGAACGCGCCTTCGCAGCAGTGGGCCGGAGAGTGCCAATCATGATCTCAGGCACCATAGAACCAATGGGAACCACGCTCGCCGGACAAAACATTGAGGCGTTCTATATCTCTGTCGCTCATCTCAAGCCGTTGTCCGTCGGTCTAAACTGTGCGACCGGACCTGAGTTCATGCGCGATCATGTACGGACATTGGCGGGATTGTCGCACACGGCAGTCAGTTGCTATCCGAACGCCGGTTTGCCTGATGAAGACGGTCACTACCACGAATCGCCGACTGGTCTCGCCAGGAAGATGGCGGCGTTTGCCGAGCAGGGGTGGATCAACATCGCTGGCGGATGCTGCGGAACAACACCGGAACATATTCGCGCGTTAGCCGATGCGCTCCGCCCGTACAAGCCCAGAACTGCCGGTCGGACGCCTCTGCGGGCCGTGTCGGGTATTGACCCAGTTTACGTCGAACCGGATAACCGGCCTCTTCTTGTGGGAGAGCGCACCAATGTCATTGGCTCCCGAAAGTTCAAGCGACTCATTGAGAATGGTCGGTTCGAAGAAGCCGCTGAGGTCGCCCGTCAGCAAGTCAAGGGCGGCGCACAGGTTATCGATGTCTGCGTCGCTGACCCCGACCGCGACGAACTGGCTGATATGGAGCGCTTTCTGGCGATCGCGAGCAAGATGGTCAAAGCGCCCCTGATGCTCGATTCGACGGACTCAGCCGTTCTGGAAGTCGGACTGCGGCACAGCCAGGGGAAAGCGATCATCAATTCCGTCAATCTGGAGGACGGAGAGAAGCGTATCCGTGAAGTGGCGCCTCTTGTTCACAAATACGGCGCGGCTCTTGTGGTGGGCACGATTGACGAAGAAGGGATGGCGGTTACGCGCGACCGCAAACTGGCCATTGCCAGGCGCAGCTACGATCTCCTGGTGAATCAGTTCGGCCTTTTGCCAGAAGACCTGATTTTTGATCCATTGGTGTTTCCAGTCGGCACGGGCGATGTGAACTATGTAGGCGCTGCCGCGGAAACCATCGCAGGGATTCGGCTGATCAAGGAGGCATTGCCCGAGTGTCACACGATTCTTGGTGTCAGCAACGTTTCGTTTGGACTGCCCGCAGCGGGTAGAGAGGCGTTAAACGCCGTCTTTCTCTATCACTGCACGCGCGCCGGACTGGATTTTGCGATCGTAAACACGGAGAAATTGGAGCGGTACGCGTCGTTGTCGGAAGCGGAGCGCAAACTGGCGGAAGACCTGCTGTTTTCGACCAGTGATCAGACGGTGGCAGAATTTACAGCGTTTTATCGAGAGAAAAAACCGGAGAAAAAAGTTGTCAGTGAATCGCTCTCGTTGGAGGAACGGTTGGCCAGATATGTCGTCGATGGGTCGAAAGGCGGGTTGATTTCCGATCTGGAGACGGCGTTACAGACACACGGTCCTCTTGAAATCATCAATGGTCCCCTGATGGCAGGCATGGAGCAGGTGGGTCGCCTTTTTAACGCCAATGAACTGATTGTGGCGGAAGTTCTGCAGAGCGCCGAGGTGATGAAGGCGGCTGTGGCTTTCCTCGAACCATTTATGGATCGCGAAGAGAGCGCCGTCAAAGGCAAGATCATTCTGGCTACTGTAAAGGGCGATGTCCACGACATTGGCAAGAACCTGGTTGAGATCATTTTGGCCAACAATGGGTATCGCGTCATCAATCTCGGCATCAAGGTAACGCCTGAGCAACTCATTGAGGCCTACTTCAGGGAACGGCCGGACGCGATCGGTTTGTCCGGTCTGTTGGTGAAATCGGCGCAGCAGATGGTGACAACCGCGCAGGACTTGAGACATGCGGGCGTCGAGGCGCCGCTTCTGGTAGGCGGCGCCGCGCTCACCAAGAAATTTGCCGACACGCGCATCGCACCGGAGTATGGCGGCGTTGTCCTATACGCCAAAGATGCGATGGAAGGTCTTGATCTGGCCAATCGTCTTGCGCGACCGGAAGAACGAGTCGCTTTGATTGAGCAACTTCGCTCCCACCTGCAATCGGACGTCATGCCTTCGGTGGCGCGTTCCGAGCCAAAGGCAGGGTCTGCGCCGACCAAGCGGTCAAGTATCGCAAAGGACGCGACTGTCTTTACGCCGCCTGATCTGAACCGGCATGTACTGAGACAGTATCCGCTCACGCTTCTGGAACCGTACGTCAACTGGCAGATGTTGCTTGGCAAGCATCTTGGCCTTCGCGGCAATGTAGAAAAACTGCTGGCGGCAGGCGACGCCAAAGCGACAGAGCTAAAAAACCACGTGGATGATCTGCTCCGCGACGCCCGTCGGCATGACCGCATCACCGCCCATGCCGTATATCGTTTTTTTCCGGCCAACAGCGACGGCAATCGCGTGCTTATATACGAGCCGGATAATCCAGGCCAGGTTCGCGAAACGTTTGAGTTTCCTCGGCAACAGAAAGATGAGCATCTGTGTCTTGCGGATTTCTTACGTCCAGTCGACAGCGGCGTGACGGATTATGTGGCGTTCTTTGTTGTAACGACGGGAACAGGCATAAGGGAACTGGCGGAACACTGGAAAGCGCAGGGAGACTACCTGCGTTCCCATGCCCTGCAAGCCCTGGCGCTCGAACTCGCCGAATCGTTTGCCGAGCGTCTCCACCACATTTTGCGCGACAGTTGGGGCTTTCCGGACCCGCCGGACATGACAATGCGGGAACGATTCATCGCCAGGTACCAGGGAGTTCGCGTGTCGTTTGGCTATCCCGCATGTCCATCGCTCGAGGATCAGGAACGGCTGTTTCGACTCTTGGCGCCACAGGACATCGGTGTGGAATTGACGGACGGTTTCATGATGGATCCGGAGGCGTCCGTGTCGGCTATGGTCTTTTCTCACCCGGAAGGACGCTACTTTAGCGTGGAATGATATTAGGAGGTGGCACCGATGAAAATCGGAGTGATTGGCGCAGGGGCGGTCGGCGGCTATTTTGGCGCGCTGCTGGCAGAGGCTGGAGAGGATGTTACTTTTCTGGTGCGCGAAGGCAGGTATCAGGCGCTGCAACACGGGCTGACTGTGAAAAGCGTGCATGGGGACCTGTTTCTGGCGAAACCAAAGCTGGCACGGAGTGGTGAGGAACTCATCGGTTGCGAGGTCGTTCTGATTGCCGTCAAGCAGTATCACCTGGAGGGCGTCTGGAATGATCTCCGCACACTTGCGGAAGGAGGCGCTGTGTTGTTGCCGCTGTTGAACGGTGTGCGGCATATGGAACGCCTGGAACGCGACTTCGGAGCGACTCGCGTATTGGGAGGTTCATGCCATATCGAGACGACACTCGATGAGACAGGGGCGGTCGTGCAAACAAGCGATATCAGGGACATTGTCTACGGGGCTTTGGGAGACGAAGGTTCTGTAGACCCGCTGACCGAGAGTGTGCTGGACCGTCTTCAGGAAGCCTTTTTGCGAGCGCACATTCCGGCTGTCAGGCGAGTGCATATCTTGCGCGAACTGTGGAAGAAATACGTGTTCCTGTGCGCCTTTAGCGGCATGACGGCGGCAACGCGATCAACGATCGGAATCATCTGGCGCGAGCACAGCACACGTCTGGCGCTTGCGCAGATGTTTGGCGAGTTGATCGCCGTGGCGCAGGCGAACGGGATCGATCTCCAGGAGACGTTTCATGCAGCGATGATGGAGCGGGTGGCGGGATTAAATCCTCTGATGACTTCGTCTATGCACCGTGATCTGGAAAAAGGTCGGCCGCTGGAATTGGACAGTCTGCAAGGCGATCTGATCGCAATGGCGGAAGAGAGAGAGGTGGACGCGCCTATTCACAGGACCATTTACGCTGTGTTGGCGCCACATCGGCATGGTCGGCGCTGATGGAAGGGCGACCATGCCGGACCCGTGGTCACTGATCCGGCATGGTCTGGGTCCGGCATGTCTGTCGCTCGCCTGTCGCCTGTCGCTAGGCGCGATCAGGAACAAACAGGAAGAACAGAACGAAGATGATGAGAAACACAACGGCCCATTGCGTGTAGTGACCAAACACGTGCATCGCGACAACCTCCTGCAAGACGGTATGGGAGCCGCCACTTGCGGCTACAGTCCAGTAGATGCAGGGGGCTGTTGACCCGTCATGGACATCCGCACAGCCGACGAGCCTATTTCGAATCGGCGGCACAGCGGCTAAAATGAAATGCCCGGGTTGTCCGCGGACGGCGAAACGTTGAAGTGGTTCCACATCCCGAGCGCAGCGTGACCGGGCACATCACAGCCGATAGCGTAGTCGCCAGTTTGCAAAGCGGTAAACGAAAAGTGGGATGATCCAGCGGGGGAAATCCCCTGAATGGGATGCGGAGTTGACGCGCCGGAAAATGCAGGAGAGAACGCCGTCGGAGACTGGATGGCGGTTAGAGGAACGATCATGGCGCTATGAGCGTAGATAGCGGAGGCCTTAAAAACTTTTCGTTGATCTTCCATCCAACGGTCACGGTAACAGTCATCACTCGATTCTGGTAGCCGTTAAAATCATACTTGTCGTTCACGTCGGCATGCAGCAGCAGGGCGACGACCTTGACGCTCGGTGAATAGGATAGCCGGCGGTCGATCACCACGGCGCAGCGCAGAATGAAATTTGTCGCCGCAGCAGTAGAAAAGCGACATGATCGCGGAAAATAAAGTTGTGTACCGAAAAATAAAATCCTATACTGGAAAATAAAGCTGTATACTGGCGGAAACCGAGCCGTGAGAATTTGGTTAGGGCGTGGCAGTGAGGGCAAGATCGATTTATACATCCGAAGCGAACAAGTATGCAGAAAGCTTCTGGTCGCTTGTATCGTTAACGGGCAGATAAGCGACGTAAGACAAACGGGTAATTTATGGGGAATCCTTCAGGAATGACTGGCTAGCCCTGTTTGGAGCGCATGGCTTTAAGATGCCTAATGTCCTGGCGTGAAACTAACTGTTTGTACTCCTCTGATTGAACAGAATAAATGGCAAGTTTACCTTCACTGTTGCTATGGATACCCCAACCGTAGCGTTTTGCCAGAGGCGAGGAGCGAAAACATGGCTGTCCCTTTGAAAAGAACTTGCTACGCTCCTCCGGTAGGGTATCGGTCTGGATATTGGTTCGTTGAACGAACACCTGAAAGAGCACATCGTCAGATGTGTACATATATGGATGATTAATAATCAACTCATATTGCAGATAGGCTACCGTCTTACCATCCCTTTTTTGAGACGGAATTTCTGCCGAATGGACGGGGCAGTCATCTGCAACTTCTATGAAGGTGTCAAAATAGTTTGTTGTTTTCATATTTACATTATATGTGGAGTCACAAAGAAAACGCAACGTTCCGCGTCCGAACGTCCAACTCATTTTGTCCCTATTCGGCTTACGGGTGCAAGTACTGAAGAATATCGTTGAGCTACGGGTGCATGATTATTCCGTTCAGATCGTGGACGGTTATTG
Organism: Bacillota bacterium; assembly: GCA_021805735.1. Taxonomy (GTDB): domain Bacteria; phylum Bacillota; class Bacilli; order Alicyclobacillales; family SLC66; genus JAKADD01. The sequence continues at coordinate 22,936 of JAJZEE010000046.1, read as the reverse complement.
CGCATCAGGGGTGGAGTGTGATACAAGCGCACATGAGATGTAATTAATAGACCGTGGAGGTAGCCTAATGATCACAGTACAGCGACTCACACCAGATGATTGGTGGGCATGGCGTCATCTGAGGCTGGAGGCACTTCGTGAAGCTCCCGAAGCCTTTGGCGCGACGCTCGCCGACTGGCAGGGCGCCGGGGATACGGAACAACGATGGCGACATCGCTTGACGACTGTGCCGCTCAACCTGATCGCTGATGTAAACGGCCGACCGGCGGGGATGGCAGCTGGAACTTGGAACCAGGCTGATGCCGAGTTGATCTCCATGTGGGTCGCGCCCTTCGCGAGAGGCCAAGGAGTCGGAGACCGGCTGGTGGACGCGGTCGTTGAATGGGCCCAATCGCAGGGCGCCTCGCGCATCATCCTGCACGTCAAGACCGATAATGCGCCGGCCATTCGCCTCTATCGCCGGCATGACTTCACGGACGCAGGGCCGAGTCCGGAATCGGGAACGGGGTCGCCGGAGCGACTGTTTGTTCGATTCCTACGGCATCCCGTGACTGGCGGAGCCCAATAACCGATCCTGTTGTCTATGGACCTTAGAGCATTACCGGACCAATAATCAATAAGCTTCTTGCCAGAGCGGGCGCATGAATATGCAGCGTATTTGTCATCAGGTCTCTCCAAAGTGGGAACGAAATCAAGGTAATAACTTCGGAGTAAGAATGTCCATTCTAGTAACGACCGGATTTCGCCGGTTGAAACTAGAGGAGGGATCCACGATGCGTCTCAGCGAAGCGTCCGAAGCATTTCTAGCGGTCCGCCGCCAAGAGGGATTCTCGAGTCACACCATCGAAGCCTATCGATTGCAGCTTCCTGCCGGAGTACGCTGGAACACGCGCTGGTCGAATTTTCATTCGCGACTGGTTGCCGAGTGGCGGAAATTCAGCGGATCAACCGGAACGACATTGACTGGCAACGTAGAGCCGTCACAGTTCTCGGAAAGGGGGCAAAGAAGGAGAGGTCTATTTTGGGACAAAGTTCCGGATATGGATGCAACATTACTTGAACGCAAGAACCGATGATGGTCGGGCCCTGTTTGTCACCGAAAGACGTCCACACAGGATGTCAATCCACGAGATACAGTACATGTTCAAGAGAATAGCCAGTCGGTGCAATCTGGAAGAGAAGGTTAGTCCACACAAAATGAGGCACACCTTGGCCACTGTCCTCATTAACCAGGGGGCTCCGTTGGTTATGGAACAGTCCATTCGCGGTCATGAGAAGCCGGAAATGACGCAGTTATACGCCACCCTGAGTGGCGCATCGGGACAACAGGCGTATGGGCGCTGCTTCGTTCAGTGGGTATAGCGTTTTCCACTGAGGGGCTTGGAGCTGAGACTAACAACTTCAAGCCCGAAACAGTGGTACTATGTGCATAATCATGCGCCGACAGAGAACCGCGAAGGTTGAACAAACGGGCCGTAGAGTGACATAAGCCCCCGGTCTGATTGGCGGGAAAATAGTAGAATATGGTTTGGCAATAGCCCGGGTCCTTGATCGTGCCTTTGCAAACTCATCGTGGGAGTGGTTCAAATGGGCTCTCGATTCATGCATTTGCTGATCGCTGATTATGTGCGATCTGAATTACATATTGACCAACGTGGTCGAATGTTGCTCGGGGCTCTGGCGCCTGACGCCACGAATGCCAAGCTCGATACGCATTTTAAGGGGCCCCCCTTTAAGAACTGCCCCGGCACACCATGGGAGTACGGTAGATTTATCCTGAAATACAGGGAACAGATATCCGATCCTTTTATGTTGGGGTACCTGACCCACTTGGTTGCCGATGAAGTTTGGGCGACGAAGTCGTACTTTAGTGGGTTTAGAGAAATCTTACGAAAAGATCCTTCATTGTACGAGCGGTATCATGAGGATTTCAGGTTATGCAACGCGAAACTCAATGAGTTGTACCAGTGCAGGGGAATATACGAGTGCCTCGAGACGGCTGAGGAAATGCCCAGGATCGAAGAAGTCACGGAGGCGGACATCTTTGAGCTCAAGAAAGATGCGTTGGCCGACTTTGACTACCCAATTGATCACGTGCACCAAGAACTGAAGGTATTCTCACTTGAAGAAATTCTGGCATACGTAGAACGGGCGAGTCATCGTGCACTCGATGCTTGCCGTGTCTTCGCATAATTATGCAGGGCAACGCCGGAAGGGATAACGTCGTTATAGGGGCAGCATAGTTCGATAGTAAGTCTAGCAAAAACTCGGATGGATCCCTTCGGTAGGATGGAGAAAAAATGGAAAGGGAGAGAACGGTTGAGTTCATTTACGAGCAGTTCCCCGGAAAACCATGGTCTCTCCTCAGGGGCACTATCGCGTTTTTTCGATCAAATCGAGCAAAATAGATTGCAGGTGAATAGCTTTATACTGCTCCAAGATGGCCAGATAACTACGCAAATGTGGCGTGCGCCGTATCGACCGGATTGCCCTCAATTGTTGTATTCGCTTAGCAAAAGTTTCACCTCGATCGCTGTTGGTATAGCGTTGGATAACGGATATTTCCATCTGGACGATCCGGTCATTCGTTTTTTCCCTGAACGGTGTCCAGAGAAGATATCGGACAATCTGGCGAGAATGACAATTCACCATCTTTTGTCGATGAATACGGGTCATCGCTCTAACATTTACGACGCGGTTGTGAGCGAAAAGGATTGGGTTAAGGCCTTTTTGTCATTGGAGGTGGAATGCGAGCCAGGGACGTATTACTCGTATAATACACCTGCCAGTTATCTGTTGTCGGCGATCATTTGGAAAGCGACAGGTCAACACTTGGTTGATTTTCTAACGCCACGGTTGTTTGAGCCTTTGGAAATCGAGCGCCCTGAATGGGAAACTTGTCCGATGGGCATCGCCGCCGGAGGCATGGGTTTGAGTTTAACAACTCAGGACGTAGCCAAATTTGGTCAACTGCTATTGAACAGGGGTACGTATCAGGGCAAAACCATTGTTTCCGAAGCGTACGTGTCCTTGGCTACCCGAGAACAAAGCGATAATCGTCAAGAGGCAAAAGGAATTGATACGGCACAAGGCTACGGTTACCAAATTCATTTGTGCCGAAGAGGGTGCTTCAGGGGTGACGGCGCATTTGGCCAACTCTGTTTTGTCGCTCCCGAACAACGAATCGTCATTGCAGCAACATCGGCCTTTAAAAATACCAATCAGGAAACTCAGACGTTACTAGATTTAATATATGAGCATATAGTCGACGAGTGGCAAGGAAACAGAAACGATCCGCAGTCAGCGGAAGATAGTGTTGTCCTTCGGCAACGCCTAGCAGATATGACCTATTCAGTTCCAGCAGCCCATCCAATCCCCGACAACATCCCAGATCTCGATGGTCGCTGGTACCAGATAAAGGATAACCCTGAGAAGCTTCAAAGGGTCGGGTTTGCCCGTGTAGGGGCAAGGTTACAGGTTCGGCTTTGTCATGTGGAGCGCGAGGAGCGTATACTCCTATTTGATCTTCAGTCCCCGGTGCATATTCATGATGAATTTATCAAGGACTTGTCATTACATCGGCAAGAGGCCGTCACGTTTGCAGCCTGGCCAGTTTGTCACACGTTAAAGTTGACACTGCTTTACATTGAAACCCCATATTGCGGGGCTTATACCATGCATTTTAACGAGAGAGGTCTCGAACTTCATTTCCATATCAATGTCTCGTTGACCTTAAGGGGCTATGAGACTTCGGGGGTTCAAATTGAAACGGCCCGAAGGAACTCACCGACATCTTGGGCCGGAGTGCGACAAAAGAAGGAAGAGAATATTACCCCCTAACCGAAGATTCATGGTAGAGCTGCGTTAGACTGAATGGCGATGGGTTTGAAGGGGCTATGTACTGTTCCAAAGACATACCCAGTCAACTGAATGAACACCGCCAGATACAGCAGCGCGATTGGAAAGTGTGCGACCATCGGATGGATGATTCGCTCTTGCGCACTGATCGTTAATGAGGCAAACTAGAAGCTAGACGTAGCGGGATAGATTCATGCTGCTGCTCCGCCCCAACAACCGGGAAGAAAAACCCGCTTGGCCGGAATTGTATGCTGTGCCGAGGCGAGTTCGGCGCAGCCGTGTTTGAGAAGCGGCACAGCATACAATTCCGGCCGGCAGAGACGGCCGATTTTCTTGGGTGGTCTTTTCGTTGTAGATGAAATCGTTTGCGCAAAAGCATGCGCTGTTGCAAAGGCATCTGCATGAGCGAGGGTAAGGCATGACGGCGTGCACGGCGCTATGCACACGATCGCGCACATGGAGTGCTTGGCCGTTTCGCAGCGTTGGTCGCGGACATAATCGAGGAACTCACAGATGGAGGGTGGAACAGTCTCATGAAGAGAAGCGGATGGGCAGCGCTGGCTTTATCGGTAGGCGCAATGGCTTGGTTACTCGGTTCGCAGGCGCCCTCAGGGTTTCACGCACTTGCAGTTCAGCGTGTGAACAACGCTGCGCATGGTCATAAAGCGGGTAAGGCGCCCTGGTATGAAGGCATTTATCATGATTCTTTTTCGACGTTGTATCGGTCTCCGTTTGGAGCCGATCGCACTCTGGCGCCTGTTACGCTCCGGTTGCGCACACCGCTTTCGGCTACATCAGCCGCGATCGTCCTCGAACGCTTTAACGGTAACCAGAACGATGCTGTGACCATTCCCATGCACAGACTCAGCGGATCGTTTGTCATGAACGCTTTGGGTGCGGCTGCGGCCAAGTCTCAGACCTTGTGGGAAGGCGTTATTCCAGGATCCGACATGCGTGTACCGGGCATCGTCAGCTATCATTTTGTGATCCGCGACCGGGGCGCCCACGTCTATTACGGCAACAACGGCGCTGGATACGGCGGAGTTGGCGGCGTCGTGACGGCGGCCTATGAGATTTCGGGGTATCATATCACGGTCTATGACCGTTCGTTTACAACCCCCACATGGCTCCGGCACGGCATCATCTACGAGATATTTCCAGACCGCTTCTTCAACGGCAACAAGGCCAATGACGAAAATCCCAAAACACAACTGGCCATCGGAACCAATGCGGCAGGCAAGGAAACACTGGTGCACATACAGTTTCATAAAAATTGGTATAGTCTGCCCTATGATCCTGCCATCGTTCCCAATCCGCAAAGCAGACACTATGCGGAGCAGGTGAAACTGCGCGGAAACGGCAACTGGAGCACCGATTTCTTTGGCGGCGATTTGCGGGGGATCGAAGACAAACTGGCGTATCTGCAGTCGCTCGGCGTAAATACACTGTATTTGACCCCCATTTTCCAATCGGACAGCAATCACAAATACGACACGGGCAATTTCATGCAGATTGATCCCGGGTTCGGAACGTTAAAGACATGGATCAGCTTGGTCAAGGCAGCGAAGGCCCGCCATATGCACATCATAATTGACGGCGTTTTTGAGGATACAGGCAGCGACAGCCTGTACTTCAACAAGTTTGGCAATTATCACAGCGTAGGCGCCTGGCAGCAGGTGCAAAATCCGAAAGTGAAATCGCCGTATTACAATTGGTACCAGTGGAATCCGGGCTCCAATCCTCCTTATTACGGGTGGTCGGGAGTGGACACTCTGCCGCTGACCAATACGGCCGACCGCGGCTGGCAGCAGTTCGTGTACGGCAAATGGGATCCACAGAATCCGACCAATCCGGCAAAGAATGCGGTGGCGCGCTACTGGCTTTCGATGGGCGCCTCTGGCTGGCGGCTTGATTCGGCGAACAACAGCAATTTTTCTGTCCAGTGGTGGACGGCTTTTCGCAAGGCGGTCAAACAGGTTGATCCAAACGCGGCGATCATCGGAGAGGATTGGAACAATCCGACCAATGACAATGGCGTTGACTGGTTGACGGGCGCCACTTGGGATTCGACGATGAACTATCCGTTTCGCAATGCCGTCATCTCCTTTTTTCGCGGCAACTACGCGGATGGCAGCGTGACGAACAATCAGGTGAGCGCGACGACGTTCGGACTGATTCTGCAGCAGATGCTGTCGCAGTATCCCCAACCGGCCATGTACGCGGAAATGAATCTGCTTGGTTCGCAGGATACGGAGCGCATCTTGACCATCCTGGAAGGCGCCCCGGATGCTGTGCTGCTGTCGCCCTTTCAGCAGGCGACCTGGAAACCGACGAAAAGCCAGCAGTCGCTAGGCGTCCGCAAACTGGAACTCGTCACAGACTTTCAGTATGGGTTCGTCGGTGTTCCGTCGATTTACTATGGAGACGAGGCGGGCATGATCGGGTTCAAGGATCCATTGTCCCGGGGAACCTATCCATGGGGTAGGGTCAATACGGCGTTGCTGCAACACTATCAACTGCTCGGGAAAATTCGCCGGACACATCCTGTTTTGCAATCGGGCAGCTTCACACAACTCTACGCACAGGACCACTCGTACGCCTTCGCGAGAACCATTCGCGGCGGGGTAGACGTATTTGGACATAAGGCGGCGAGTGCAACGGCCCTGATTGCGGTCGACAATGGGAAGGCAGAGACGTTGGCCATTCCGGTGAATGGGTTGTTGCCAAATGGCGCAAAGCTATACGACGCGTTACACGGGAATCGCGTCTATGTCGTCGCCAACGGCCATGTAACCGTCCATCTGGCAGACGAAGGCGGAGTGATGCTGTTTAGTTCGTGACGCGCGTCGGTGGTTATATCTCTGCCTTTTTACGCGGCGGCAGAGGCCCCAGATACTGATAGAAGTGACACTCAATCCGCCCGTTGTACAGCTTGCGATTCTTGTCCGCGCGTCTGCCGAACAAGCGCTCGAACGCGGGGTGAGAGGTGATGGTAAACACGGACCATGTCGGGTTCTGATTGGCCACTCGGCCGAGGTCTTTGTACAGGGTGCGCACTTCTTTTTCACTGCCCATGCGTTCTCCGTAGGGTGGGTTCGTAACGATGCAACCGTACTCTCCCGGCGCCGAAAACTGCGCGAGCGACGCTCTGGTGACACGGATGGCGTCGGTCACGCCGGCGAGTTCTGCGTGTCTTGCGGTCAAGCGCGCGGCCTCGGTGTCTATGTCGGACGCGTGGATGTGAATGTCGGCGAGCGGACGCCGCAGTTCCAAGGCTTCCCGTTTCGCGGTCTCCATGGCGCTTTTGGGCATCCAGGCAAATGATTCGCAGGCGAATGTTCTCGCATGTCCCGGAGCGATATTGGCGCCGATCAGCGCCGCTTCGACGACGATGGTTCCCGTTCCGCACAGCGGGTCGGCAAATGGTCGGTGCGGGGCCCATCTGCTTAGCAAGATGAGCGCGGCGGCGAGCGTCTCCTTGAGCGGCGCGGGACCTGTCAGTGTGCGGTACCCCCGTTTGTGCAGGCCCTGGCCGCTCGTGTCGAGCGCGATTGTCACAGCATCCTTTTGAAGAGACACTTCGATCGCGTAGGAATCGCCCGATTCCTCGAACCACCGCTGTCCATAACTCTCCTCAAGGCTTGCGACGATGGCCCGCTTGACGATGGACTGGCAGGCGGGCACGCTGCTGAGCTGTGATTTGACGGAGCGTCCTTCGACGGGAAAGCGGGCGTCTTTTGGCAGCAGTTCCGCCCATGGCAACGCTTTTGTTCCCTCAAACAATTCATCAAACGTTGTGGCCGTAAACTGTCCAACCACCAGCATGACGCGGTCTGCGGTCCGCAACCACAGGTTGCTTCTGCAGATTCCGGCTGCGTCTGTCTGATACAGTACGCGTCCATTTTCCACAGTCAACCCGCCAAAACCGAGACTCTCCAGTTCGCGCGTCACTACCGCTTCAAGGCCCAGCGGCGCTGTGGCCATCAGTGTATAAGGCATTCGTTCACATCCTCTTTCCTGTTCGCCACAAATTGTACCACAGTCCGGACTGCGCCCACAGTTGTGCTATGATAACAGAGAGTGAGGAACAGGAGGCAGGGCAATGGATAACAGCATCGTGGGCGTCTGGTCCCAACCGGTCGCCAACGTCGTGGAGCGCGGCGCCGTACGGAAGTTTGCGGACGCAATCGGCGATCCCAATCTCTTGTATCGCGACGAAGAGTACGCGCGCGGTACACGCTTTGGAAGAATGATTGCGCCGCCGACATTTTGCAGAACGTTTGACTTCGGAACCATCGAAGGTCTTGATATTGCGCAAGAAGGCCTGATTCACGGCGAGCAGTCGTTTCACTTTGAACGCCCCATTTACGTCGGGGAAGAACTGTGGTGCAGCGAATGTCTGACTGATACATATACCCGCTCTGGCGGAAGCGGCAAAATGACGTTTCTGATTTTTGAGCAAAAGGGTGAGACAAAGGATGGCGAGTTGGTCTTTACCTCCCGCGCGAATGTGATTCGAAAGGAAGGTGCGGACGCGTGAATCATTCATTGTCTGTCGGCATGGAAGTTCCGCCGCTGCACAAGGGGCCTGTCACACACATCGACTTGGTCAAATACTCCGGAGCCTCCGGAGACTTCAATCCGATTCACACTGTGGAGTCGTTTGCGATCGAAGCGGGGTTGGACGGTGTGATTGCGCACGGGATGCTTACGATGGCGTACGTCGGCCAGATGCTCACTGATTTTGCGGGCGTGGAGGCGGATCTCGTGGATTTTCGCGTGCGCTTTCGGGCCATGGTGCGACCGGGCGACACGGTCGTTTGCCGGGGTGTTGTGACCGCAGTCAATGAAGACGGCTCCGGGTCTCTGGTGACCCTGCAGGTGTTTGCGGAGACGCAGCGCCAGGAGACCGCGGTCAAAGGAACGGCAACGTTACGCTACCGTTAGCGTTAGGCTGTCTAACCGACAGTTGCGTAACCGTCACTGTCGGGTGGAAAGCAGGAGATGAAAGATATCTTGAAGGAGTGGGAGAATGGAAGAGTTTATAAAGATGGCTCTTGGGTTCGCAGGAATCACGGCGCCAGCAGAGGACCTGCCTGTTCTGGCTGCACAGCTCGCGGGGATGGGAGAGGCCGCCGCTCTCGTGCAAAGCATCCAACTGAACGAGTTCGTTCCGGCGCTCATCTTTGAACCGGAGGTGGGCGCGCATGACTGAGCTTTATTACCAAACGATTGGCGAATTGGCTCCTAAGCTTCAACGAAAAGAGCTTTCTCCAGTTGAGTTGACCGAGGCCGTGTTAAAACGGACAGAAGCCCTGAATCCGAAGCTGAACGCTTACTTGACAATCCTTGAGAAAGAGGCGCTTCAACAGGCCCGGCAGGCAGAGCAGGAAATTTTCTCTGGCCATTGGCGGGGGCCATTGCACGGGATTCCGATAGCAGTGAAAGATCTGTTTCACACGGATGGGGTCAAAACCACTGCAGGATCTGCTATTCTTAGGGATTTCACTCCCCAAGAGAATGCGACCGTAGTGCAGCGACTGCTCGATGCAGGAATCGTCCTGACGGGCAAGCTCAATATGCACGAATTCGCCTTTGGCGTAACCAATGAAAACCCCCATTTTGGCGATGCCCACAATCCTTGGGATACAAACCGAATCACGGGCGGTTCAAGCGGCGGGAGCGCAGCGGCGGTGGCAGCGGGCCTTAGCGTCGCCTCTCTTGGAACGGACACTGGCGGTTCGATTCGTACTCCCTCGTCTCTATGCGGGGTGGTTGGATTAAAACCTACTTTTGGGCGGGTGAGCAAGCACGGTGTGGTGCCCTTGTCTTGGTCGCTTGATCATGTTGGCCCGATTGCCCGTAGTGTGGAAGACGTGGCTATTCTTTTGGAAGCCATTGCAGGGCATGACATGAAGGATCCGACGAGCAAGAAAAGAGAAATTGGCTCTTACCGGAATGCTTTGGCAAGCGGAACAAGAGGATTGCGAGCCGGAGTGGTGCGCAATTATTATATTGGGGCTGAGCCGGATGTAGAGAACAATTTCCGGGAGGCTATCAAGAGTCTGGAAACGGCAGGTTTGCACGTTTCCGAGGTGGAAATCCCGGAACTGGATGCGGCGTTGTTTGCTGAAATGATCATGATTTCTGCAGAAGCATCGGCCTATCACCATGAAAGCCTGGCGGCGTCGCCAACTGCCTTTGGTGCAGATGTGCGCATTCTCTTGGAGGCTGGCGAACTGATTTCGGCAGTTCAGTATATTAAGGCTCAGCAGGCCAGGCGCTTAATTCAAGAAGGCTTTCGCCGTGTCTTTGATCAATTCGACGTCCTTCTGGCCCCATCCGTACCTCTCACAGCCACCCCGATAGGAGTGCGCCAGTTGCAGACAGGCGGAATGCCCATTGACGTAACAATGGCCTTCGTCCAATTTGCGGCGCCGGCAAACCTGGCGGGGCTTCCGTCCCTATCTGTGCCTACCGGACTTTCGGCGGAAGGGCTTCCCACAGGTATGCAGATTATCGGCAAGCCCTTTGGCGAGGAAACGGTACTTCGCGTAGGGGTTGAATACGAGGCGATGTCACCGTTGCAAGAGAAACACCCGCTCGGTTAGAAAGGAACCAATCCTGACGAAGTAAAGGAGCAAGGAATCCCAACTTGCGTAGGGATTTCTTGCTCCTTCGTACTTTGTACATAGCCAGATTCCTGATCATCGTGATTGAGGTATAATGTTCGGAAAGGACGCCGTTACTTGGATGTGACTGAAGCTGATCGCCGCATGTCCATACTCGTCCTGTGCCTCGCAGAGGCATGGGCGTTCGTTGAGAGGGTCCGCAAACTGACCATTTGAGGAGAGATGATTCATGACTGTGACCAAGCGCGTGGCCATAGTAACGGGTTCCGGACGAGGCATCGGCGCTGAAACGGCGCGCCAGTTGGCTCTCCAAGGGGCCAGAGTCGTTGTGACGGACATCAGCGAAGAACAGGCGGACGGCGTGGCGCAAGAGATCGTGCGGGCTGGGGGCGAGGCGATCGCAAGGACTGCGGACGTGTCAAAAAGGGATCAGGTCGAAGCGTTGTTTGAGGGGTGCGTCAACCACTTTGGCCGTGTGGACATTCTCGTCAACAATGCAGGCATCATTCGCGATAACCTGGTGCACAAGATGACAGACGATGATTTTGACGCGGTCGTCGCAGTCCACCTGAAAGGAACGTTTCTTTGTTCACAGGCTGCGCAAACATACATGGTGCCGCAAAAGTACGGACGCATCGTGAACTTTTCTTCGACTTCCGCGTTGGGCAACCGCGGTCAGGTCAATTACGCCGCTGCAAAGGCGGGAATTCAGGGCATCACAAAGACGCTCGCCATCGAGCTTGGGCGGTATGGCATCACCTGTAACGCTATCGCACCGGGATTTATCGAGAGTGATATGACACGGGCCACGGCAGCGCGCATGGGCGTCGATTTCGAACAGTTAAAGGAGTATTCTGCGAAGGAGACCGCTGTGCAGCGTGTTGGGGTTCCCGCAGATGTCGCTCATGCGGTTCTGTTTTTTGCGGCCGACGAATCTTCGTTTATCACTGGACAGGTCCTGTACGTGCGCGGAGGCGTCTGAACGCTGGCAGTGTTCTTCACGGACGTAAAGCCCGCTCAGGGAGGAGTCATATATTGCGCCCGTTGCGAGTTTAGCGACAGCGCTGGACTCCGCAGGGGCGCAATATATGACTCCGATCGGCACGGGCCACCGTATTTTCGGAATAGACTTTCATGGCGCTGAACGAGTATAGAATGAGGTGATCGCGTCGTGACGCGGGCATTGATTGTTGTGGACATGACCTATGATTTTCTCGCGGATGACGGAGCGCTCACCTGTGGACTGCCTGGCCAGCAGGCGGTTCAGCCGGTGCTCGATCTGCTTCGTGAGTTTGCAGAAACCGGAGAACTGATCGTCTTTGCCTGCGATGCGCATACGGTCGACGATCCGGAATTCGCCTTATGGCCTCCTCACTGTGTGATTGGCACCAAAGGGGCCATGCTGTACGGACAACTGGCTGACTTTTACAATCGCCATCAGAGCGATCGCGTGCGCTATCTGCCAAAGACGAAGTACGACGCATTTTTTGACACGCCCCTGGCAGATTGGCTGACCGCCGATCAGGCGACTGAAGTCACCGTCGTCGGTGTCTGCACCTCCATCTGTTGCTATGCGACAGCCCTTGGAGCGTACTGTCGGGGCTTCTCGATCACTTCGGACCCCGCAGCCATGGCGGACCTTACCAAAGAGGCCCACGACTTTGCGGTGAATCACATGCAGAACGTCCTGAAGGCTGAGATGATCAACAGGCTTTCATGACGCCACGCGGCGCCAACAGTGGCGTGAAAATGACTCGCCTGGCCGGACCATGCATTGCACTGCAGCGAGATTTGCGGCCTCTGGGCCGCACCTGTCTGAGCGGCAGTGCAATGCATGGTCCGGCCAGGCAAGGCAGGAACGCCCAACGATTTTTCGCAACAGACAGAGAGTCCTCGGGAGACAGGGAGTGAGCGGAAACATGATCCGTATGTTTGAACGGGCCGAATCATTTGTAAGCGCCGCAGAACTGGAAATGCAGTTGCCGTTCGTGCAGGCGGCGCACGAACTGATACACAGCGGTCGTGGTGCAGGGTCCGATTTTCTTGGCTGGTTGCGCCTGCCGCAAGAGTATGATCACGCTGAATTGCGCCGCATCCTTGAAACCGGAAAGCGGATCGCCGAAACCGCGGAGATTCTCGTGGTCATTGGCATCGGTGGATCCTACCTGGGCGCGCGCGCGGCGCTATCCATGCTGCGCCACTCCTTTGCGGAGCTGTTGCCGCGCGATCGGTCGCCGCTGCAGGTGATATTTGCCGGCCATCAGATGAGCGGCACGTACCTGACTGACCTGCTGGAAGTGCTCGACGGTCGCGAAGTGGCGGTGAATGTCATCTCCAAATCTGGCACGACCACGGAACCAGCGCTCGCGTTTCGGGTGCTGGAAGCCTATATGCAAAAGCGATATGGCAAAGCGGAGGCGGCCAAGCGCATCGTGGTGACGACGGATCGCTCGCGCGGCGCGTTGCGAGATCTTGCGAACGCGGTCGGGTACGAGACATTCGTGGTTCCTGATGATGTCGGGGGACGGTTTTCGGTGCTGACGCCCGTTGGGCTATTCCCTCTCGCTGCGGCGGGAATCGATGTGGAAGCCATGCTCTCCGGCGCGCAGGTCGCACAAGACGATACGGCCCGCGTCGACTTGGGTGAGAATCACGCCTACGCCTATGCGGCTTTGCGACACGGGCTAAGGCAAAAGGGAAAACTCGTCGAGTTGCTGGTCAGCTATGAACCGGGATTGCATTACGTCGGTGAGTGGTGGAAGCAACTGTTTGGCGAGAGTGAAGGCAAGGATCATAAGGGGATACTGCCGGCCAGCGCCGATTTCTCGACCGATCTTCATTCGCTGGGGCAATACATTCAGGAGGGGCGCCGATTTTTATTTGAGACGGCGCTGCGGGTGCGCACCCCGCGCCACTCACTGGTCATTGAAGAACTGCCCGGCGACGCGGACGGCCTGAACTATCTGGCGGGGAAAACGATGCAGGATGTGAATGACACGGCGCTGCAGGCGACGATGCTGGCGCATGTGCAGGGCGGCGTGCCCAACATCGGTCTCGAACTGGCGGATATGGGGCCGGAGACATTGGGTTATCTCTTCTACTTTTTTGAAAAGGCCTGTGCTATCAGCGCCTACTTGCAGGGAGTCAATCCTTTTGACCAACCGGGTGTCGAGGCGTACAAGACCAATATGTTTGCGCTTCTTGGGAAACCTGGCTATGAGGATTTGCAAAGCGTGCTCGCGAAGGGACGCTGATGATCCAATGACAGTCGTGGACGATGTCACAAAGCTGATTGGCAGGACGCCTTTGCTAAAACTTCGGCGGGTGGCGCCAAAGGGCGCGGCGGAAGTATTCGTCAAACTCGAACGATTCAATCCGGGCGGCAGTGTGAAGGACAGGCCGGCCGCAAACATGATTGCGGCCGCAGAACGCGCAGGGCGCTTGCGCAAGGGCATGACGCTGATCGAACCGACAAGCGGCAACACGGGTATAGGCATTGCGATGGTAGCGGCGGCCAAAGGATATAACGCGATCCTTGTCATGCCTGATACGATGACGCGGGAACGCATCGCCATCCTGCGAGCGTATGGCGCGCGGGTGGTGCTCACTCCCGGCGCCCTGCGCATGACTGGGGCCGTGCAAAAAGCGGAAGAACTGCAGCGCGAAATGGGCGCGGACGCGATGATCGTGGGGCAGTTTGACAACCCCGACAATCCGGACGCGCATCGCAAGGGCACGGCGCTGGAGATTCTGGAGCAGACCGGGGGGCGGCTCGATGTGTTTGTGTCATCCGCAGGTACGGGCGGTACGGTGACCGGATGCGGGGAGGCGCTCAAACTCGCGCTGCCATCCGTGCAAGTGTACGTGGTGGAGCCCAAGGGTTCGCCGGTGCTGTCAGGAGGGCAGCCGGGACCGCACAAGATGGTGGGAACGAGCCCGGGGTTTATTCCCGCGATTCTCAATACGGACGTCTATGATCGCATCTTTCAGGCGTCCGATGAGGATGCCATCGAGATGACGAAGCGACTGGCGCGGGAAGACGGGGTATTGACGGGCGTTTCCGGAGGCGCGGTTGTGTGGGCGGCGCTGCAGGCGGCGCGTGAGGCCGGAGCAGGCGCGCGCATTGTGGCGCTGTGTCCGGATACGGGGGAACGTTATTTGAGCATGGATTTATTTTAAACAAAGCCAATTTGGAAAGGGATGTGAGCACATGCATGGAACAGTGAGTTGGCAAGGCAAACGCCGCTTTGTAGGCACAGGCGACTCTGGGCACGCCGTGACCATGGATGCCAAACAGGAAGCGGGCGGGGAGAACAGCGGAGCGCGGCCGATGGAATTGCTTCTGTTGGGACTCGGCGGTTGTACGGGCATTGATGTGACGATGATCCTTGAGAGAATGCGGATTGACTGCGAGCGGGTCGATATTCACCTGGATGCCGAACGGGCCGCCGATCTTCCCCAGAAGTTCACCGCGATCACCCTCACTTACGAAGTCGACGCGCCGGGAGCTCCCCTGGAACGGGTCATGCGGGCGGTTACACTGTCACAGGAAAAATACTGTTCGGCGTCACACTCGCTGTCAGCCGATCTGCACGCGGTTCTCGTCCTCAACGGGGAGCGCTTTCCTGTGCCTGGATCGATGGGAAAGAGCCATACAGACGCGGAAGATCGATAAGGAGGGCGCTCGCATGCGTGTGCAGGAACTGCTGGATCTAACCGGCAAGAAAGCTCTTGTTACTGGCGGAGGACGGGGCCTTGGCAAACAGATGGCCCTGGGGCTTGCGGAGGCGGGAGCCGATGTGATCGTCTGTTCCCGACGTCTGGAGGCGTGCTCGACGGCGGCGCAGGAGATCGCGTCGGCGACGGGGCGACAAGCCCATGCGCTGACGCTGGACGTCGCTGATCCGGACAGCGTCAGTGAAGCTGTCGATCAGGCGCTGTCCCTGGTTGGCCAGATTGATATTTTGATCAATAACGCGGGCCTCTCCTGGGGAGCAGATGTGTTTTCCATGCCACTGGAGAAGTGGAACCAAGTGATGGCGGTGAATGCCACAGGCTCGTTCCTGATGGCCCAGGCACTCGGCAAAGGCATGGTGGATCGCGGCTGGGGTCGCGTGATCAATGTGGCGTCGGTGGCAGGACTGTTTGGCATCGATCCTGATATCATGAACGCCGTGGGGTATCATGCCAGCAAGGGCGCCGTCATCGCGCTAACCCGTGATTTGGCGGTGAAATGGGCGCCGCACGGGGTAACGGTCAATGCGATCGCTCCGGGATTTTTCCCTTCCCGGATGAGCCAGAGCGTGCTCAACCATGGTGGAGAAAAGATCCTTGCGGGAACTCCGATGCGCCGGTTTGGCGCTGAGCATGATCTCAAAGGCCTCGCCGTCTACCTGGCGTCTGACGCTTCGGCCTATATGACGGGGCAGGTGCTGCCCGTCGACGGCGGCGCCAGCGCAGTGTAAGGCAGGAAACCGACCGATCGGATGGCATGTCCGTGCGCCAGGAAGACGGGCGCACGGAACGCTACAGCGTCTGGACCAGCAGGAGCACAGACAAACCCATCAGCAGAAACACGATGACGCCGCCCCAAATGCGCGCGAAGATGGTATTGGCGTAGGAACCCATAATGTTTTTCCGGCTGGTGAGGACCACCAGAAACAGGAGGATTGGAATCATGACCATGGCGCCCAGGGCCTGCGACAGCATGGCGACAAAGTTGAGCGGCAGATGGGGGATCAGGATGGCTGCGGCGGCGACGACAAGACTGCCCATGTAGACGGCATAAAATTTGGGCGCTCCCGATATCCTGTCATTGAGGCTGCGCGCCCACCCAAAAGCGTCCGCGATGGTCCACGATGATGACAGGGAAATCGTGATGGCAGCGAGAAATCCCGCATTGAACAGCCCAAACGCGAAGAGCACTGCCGCCACATGGCCCGAAGAACGAACCAACGCAGAAATGATTGCCGATGGACCGAGCGCATTTGCTTGTGTCACATGTCCGTACAGCGCGGCGCCACACAAAATAATCGCGGTCGCGATGATCACTTGCAAAGCGCTGCCAAGAAGGGTGTCTATGCGTCCCGTCCGCAACTGTTTCGCCGTGATGCCCTTGTCGATCACCGCGCTGCCCTGGAAGAAGATCATCCAGGGAGCGATGGCATTGCCCACGGTGGCAATGACAAACCAGACGATGTGACCGCGCATCGCTGTAGGTATCGACCATGAGGCAAAGGCGTGGCCAATGGCAGTGAAGCTGGGATGAGTCAGAAGCGCAACCAGCAGAAAGACGACATTCAGGGCGCCTACGAACAGAGCAAGCCGCTCTTTTGTCCAATATCCCGTGAACACAGCGAGCGAGACGACCAGAACCAAACAGGCGGCGTCTGCGATCCAAAGCGGAACGCCAAGCATCACAAGTCCTGCTGTCATGCCGATAAACTCGGTCATCAGGGTCAGCAGGTTTTCAATCACCAGTGTACCGATGCTGTAGTAGCCCCACCACCGACCAAAGTGGCGAAAGATCAGTTTTGTATAGCCTGTCTGTGTCACCGCGCCAAGGCGCATGGTCATTTCCTGAATCGTAAACGTGAGAGGGGCAAGGCACAAAACGAAGGGAATGAAGAAACCGATTCCGAATTGCATGCCTGTGACAGCATACTCGATGACTCCCCCTGCGTCGTTGTCTCCGATCATGGCAAGGAGGCCAGGCCCCATCAGGACCCAAAAGAGCCACGCGTACCTGCGCCAACCGGTGGTCAAGGGTGCAGGTTGTGGCCATGCGTCTGGCGGCGCAGGAGTGATGGGGGCGAGCGTAGTCGGTTCCTGATCTATCAAGCGCGTTCCCCCCTTGCGTGTCTGTATCACCGTATGACTCCGCGTTGCGGGAAGTGCATGGCCGAGTTCCGACCGTTGCAAAAACTGCAACAGGAGGTTGTTCGAAACGGGTGAAGAACTGCGCTGCAGGGGCTTGCCGTGCATCAACCCATTTCGGACACGCATAACGAGGGGGATGCGATATGGCTGAGCAAGCGAATGGATTCGGAGAGTATTTACGCTCTCAGTTGAGGAAGAAAGGGTTGTCCATGAGAAAACTCGCGGAACTGTGCGGCGTTGACCCGGCCACAGTGTCTCGTCTTGCAAGCGGAAAACAACGGGTCCGTCCGGAACACGTCGCGATGCTGGCAGAATCACTGGATGTTCCTGCAATCGAATTGTGGCAGGCTGCCGGATATGCGATCGGGGAGAGAGTTTCAACCGCAGTGTCGGCTGACGACGCGAACGGTCCGTTTAGTCTTCCAGTGATCACGGGGCTGGATGTCTCCCGCATTGAAGCGGAGTTGCAAAAGTGCAGGGACTTTGCGAGCACATCCGAGGGACAAGAGACGATTCTGAGAAATTTTCAACACAAGATCGATCAGGTGCAGGGTATCGGACCATTCATTGACGAGTTGAAGGCGATGTTCGATTTCTATATCGACGAGAGCACAGATCGCGAGCAGCGATCAGTGCTTGGCAGCGCTCTTCTATATTTTATTTTGGCTACTGATATTATCCCGGACTATTCGTTTCCGATTGGGTATGTCGACGATGCGATCGCGATTGACATGGTATGGCGTGAAGTGCAAAACTGGCGGAGGTTGACTCAAAATTGACTTCGGGAGAACTGCTGGCGAGGATCGGGAGGCCGGAACGGGATTGCGAAGTATAGAGCGAGGGCTGTGGAGAAATAGAAACTTTTTGCTGTTGTTCGCGGGACAGAGTCTGTCAAGCATCGGGAGCGCTGTCTATTCGTTCGCGCTCCTGTGGGATATGAAGGTGCTGACCAATAATCCGTTTCTCATGTCTCTCGTTGGTGTCGGCTGGGTTCTGCCGCAAGTGGCGCTGGGTTCCTTTGCCGGCGTCTTCGTCGATCGCTGGAACAAGCGCCTGGTCATGATCGTTTCGGACTTTGGCCGGCTTATTCTGACAGCCTGGGTAACCGCACTCGCTCTCATGCAAGTATTGAATCCTGCCGAAATCATTGCGGCGGTGTTTTTGGGCAACTCGATATTCGCCTTCTTCAATCCCGCATCGAGTGCGCTAATGCCGTTGGTGGTGAACGAACGGGATCTGGGATCCGCCAATGGCATGCAGCAGGTGATGGGTCCGTTTTCGATGATCGTGGGGCCAGCGCTCGCCGCCGGTCTGATCGCATGGCTTGGGATTCCTTATGCTTATGCGCCAAACATCGGCACGTTCCTCGTCTCGATTGTTACACTTGCACTCATCCGCGCCAAGGAACCGGAAAAAATCAGGCGCCCCTTTGATGTGGGTCACCTGCGCGCCGAGTATGCAGAGGGATTCTCTGCATTGCGCGGCATCCGGCTGTTGACTGTTCTGATCCCTTCGGCCCTTGTGATTAACTTTCTCTACGCGCCCACCGACGTCTACCTCGTGCAGTTTGCGACCCAGGTGCTCCATATGAGGCAGGTCGCCGTGGCGGAATTGAATGCGGCGTTTGCGTTTGGCATGCTCCTTGGCAGCCTCTCTTTTGGTCCCCTTAGCCAGCGCGTACAGCTTGGCGTCATTCTGGGCGTGGCGCTGCTGTTTCTCAATCTCCCCTTTATCGTCATGCCGCTAATTCCCATTCTCGTTATTGACGTGATTCTCATGTTTGCGATGGGGATGGCCATCGGGATCGTCAATACTTTGGTGGTGACGCTGGTTCAACTGCTTACACCACAGCATTTGATGGGTCGCGTGTTTGGCTTCATAGGTACAGTGTTCAATGCCGCGAGTCCGCTGGGTTTGCTTGTCGGCGGCGCCGTGGCCACGGCGTTGCCCGTGCGGCGGCTGATGATGCTGGTGGGGGCTGTCGCCTTTTTGGGTGGAATTTGGGTTCCCTTTTTGCGCGACGTACGGGAAGCGCGTCTGCCCACCGTGGCGAGCGAGAACAGTTTCAGTCCAGATGAGGCGAGAGAAGACGCTGCACAGTGATAAAGTTCATGCCCGAACAGGCATGGTCTTACCGCTGCCGCGAGGCGAGTGTTGGACACCTCTGCCGTGCGCGAACGCGCGAACTTTCCGACTTGACAGCATTCAGTCAATCTGCCATTCTTCGGTTGATAGGGAGCCATGATTCGATCGTCTCTACGCGGCGCATTTGGCATCACTGCAAGAACGGGCGCCGCTGGTCCGGCGGCGGGCAGCATGTTCTCAGTGGAGGAGAGAGACACATGATCGATTTTTTTCAGTTTTATTCGCCGACCCGCATCGTAGCCGGGAAACCGGGACTGCTTGGGGAACTGGCGCCGGAACTTGCCCCCTTTGCGGGTCTGCGCGCTGGCATCGTCACGGATCCCGTGCTTGGAACCATGACCTATTTCCGCTCTCTGGAGACCAGTTTGACGGAGGCCGGCATTGAAGTTGCCGCGTTTTACCAAGATGTGCCCCAAGACAGCGACGTAGATGTAGTGCATGTTGTTCGCGATCTCTTTACGGCTAACCGTTGCAACATGATCATCGCTGTCGGAGGCGGCAGCGTCATCGATACGGCGAAGGCCGTGAACATCGTCATGACGCACGGGGGTGATCTGCGAGATTACCAGGGGGCGCATATTTTAACAGAAACTTTACTGCCGCTTGTGGTCGTTCCGACCACTGTAGGCACGGGGTCGGAAGTCACGATGGTGGCGGTTGTCGCGGATTCCCAGGACAAGCGCAAGCTAACCCTCTTGGATCACAGGCTGTCGCCAACCCTGGCGGTGCTCGATCCGCAAGTCACGTTCAGTCTGCCGCCGAAGTTGGTGGCGGCCACGGCGATGGATGCCCTGACCCATGCGCTCGAAGCATTTGTCGATCTCGAACATTCGCCCTTTAGCGACCTGTGGGCCGTTGCCGCAGCGGACATTATTCGCGACAATCTTGCCACGGCGTTGCAGCCGGAAGGTTTCGCGCAGGCGAGAGCGCGTCTGCAATGGGCCAGCACCATGGCTGGCATTGCGTTCAATCACAGCATGGTCGGAATCGTCCATGCCATGGCGCACGCGCTTGGCGCAGTGGCGAAGACTCCGCACGGAGTGGCCAACAGTCTCATGTTGACGGAGGGCCTTCAATTCAATAGCGAAGAAGTCGCCGATCGGATTGCGGACATTGGGGTGCGTGCGGGGTTTGTGAAGGCGATGTCTGACACCTCAGCTACTGCTCAAGCAATGATCGCGGCCGTGGCGGCGCTTCGCGCCACGGCGTGCCGGACAACAGGCATGCCGGAAACTCTGGCACAGGCGGGCGTTCGCAGAGATCAATTGCCGCTCCTGGTGGAGCGGGCGTGCGAAGACGGCAGTCTCCTGTATAACCCGAGGCAGGCGACGGATGACGATATACTGCAAATGTTCGAACGCGTTCTGGACGGTTGAGGGGGGGGATCTATCCTTGAACTACGAGATGTACATAGGGGGCAAGTGGGTACCGTCCGCCAACGGACGACAAATGGAGATCATCTGTCCCGCGGACGGTGAGGTAGTCGCCGTCGTACCCGATGCGGATAGAGAAGACATCCAACTCGCCGTTTCGGCGGCGCGCGCGGCTTTTGACGCCGACGATTGGTCGAGCCATCTGCACGCGCCTTCCAGGGCCAGATTGCTTCGCAAGGTGGCTGAGGCTATTCGGGAAGATGTCGACCGACTGGCGGAACTGGAATCGCTTTCGTCGGGCAAGCCTATCATCGAGACGAGCGTCATTGACATTCACCTTGCTGCTGACTGTTTCGAGTATTATGCGGACCTCGCCGCTCACATTGGCGGCCGACAGGTTCCATTGGCCCAACAGGCCCTCGATTTCACGTTGCGCGAGCCGATTGGCGTCATTGGAATGATCGTGCCGTTTAACTTCCCGTTGCTGCTGGCTGCATTCAAGGTCGCTCCGGCGCTGGCGGCAGGGAACACGGTCGTGTTGAAGCCATCTGAATACACGCCGGTCACTGCGTTGGAGTTGGCAAAAGCGTTCGAACGACTGGGCGTTCCTGCCGGGGTTTTCAATGTCGTGACGGGCTATGGAAAGACAGCGGGGGAGGCTTTGGTCACGCACGATTCGGTAGATAAAATCTCCTTCACTGGCTCCACGGCGACGGGCCGACGCATTATGGAACTCGGGGCAAAGACGCTCAAGAAGATCACATTGGAACTGGGCGGCAAAGGACCGAATATCGTGTTTGCGGACTGTGACCTGTCGCAGGCGGTAAACGGAGTACTGACAGGGGCGTTTATGAACCAGGGTGAAGTCTGCATCGCCGGCACCCGCATCCTGGTTGAGCGGGATATCTGGGATGACTTTTTGACGGCGTTTCTTGAACGTACTGCAAAACTGAAGATCGGACACCCCTTATCGTGGGACACAAATGTGGGCTCGCTCATTTCTCAACAGCAGTTGGAGAAGGTCGAGTACTATGTCCGTAGGGGTATTGAACAGGGAGGCAGGCTGCTGTGCGGAGGCAGACGTCCTGACGCGCCGGAAGTCGCTGGCGGCTTCTTCTATGAACCGACTGTATTTGTGGACGTTTCCCCCGACGCCGACATCTGTCAGGAGGAGATTTTTGGTCCGGTCGTTGTCGTGATGCCGTTTGCGGGCGAAGAAGAAGCTGTGGCGCTGGCCAATCAGTCGCGGTATGGGTTGGCGGGCGGTGTTTGGACAACAGATATCAAGAAGGGGCTGCGGATGGCCCGACGCCTGAAACTGGGAACCGTGTGGGTGAACAATTATAGCCTGCTGCGGGTTGAAGCCCCTTTTGGAGGGTACAGGCAATCCGGCATGGGGCGTGAACTCGGCGTTGAAGCCCTGTTCGATTACACCCAGGTGAAAAACGTGTATGTCGAATTGGAAGACGAAATTTTGTACTTATACGAGTAGCAGTCTCCCATGCCGCTCCGCGGTATATGAATTCGACTGGCAGGGACAATCGATTTTTTGGAACAATTTTGTGGGAGAGGTGCGTACATCGTGATATTCAGGGATTCTGATGAGTTGTACGACATTTTGGGCACATTCTTCAACCAACTCAAATTCGATGAAGAGATGGGCAAGCAGATCCGGAACTCGAAGATCATCGTACAGTGGGAATACTCGGATCCACCCGGCATCGTCACCATCGACGCCTCCGGAGATGACCCGGACGGCGGATTCTATCAGGTGATTCTCGGTCCTACAGACATTAAGCCGGAGGTCTACATGACGATGAAGGCCGACGTAGCCCATGAGTTTTGGCTTGGCAAAGTGAATTTGCTGGCAGCGCTCTCGCGGCGGCAGATTGTGGCGAAGGGGCCCATCCCTAAAGCGCTGAAGCTGCTGCCGGCCATCAAACCGGCGTATGGCCGATATGCGGAGTTTCTGGCAGAGCGCCATCAGCGGGAATGACTCGCCAGGATGGATCATGTATTGTACTGCAGCGAGTTTTGCGGCCATTGGGC
>JAJZEE010000045.1 GCA_021805735.1 Bacillota bacterium | reverse complement strand
TCTGAAGGAACTTCCTGCAGATGGGGCCCTGCGGCTCCGCTGGCCCCACATCCCTCTCGAGCGCGGGCTGGCTCTGGCCATGTTAAACGATTGGTGGGCGCAGCCTGTGGTGGTGACGCAATGGGGCGAGGTTCCTGTCCGAACGCAATTCCTTTTGTGGCAGGAAGGCACAGATACGTTTGGATGTATGGCGCCGCTCGTGTCGCAGGGAAGTCGATCCGACCTTGTAGGAGAAGATGGCCAACTCACGCTAACGGTAAAAACGTTTGACAGTGGACATCGCCAACTTGAGACGGCCGCCTGCGTCGTCGGCTACGGTTCCGACGTGTACGCACTCATCGGCCGGGTTATGGCGCGCGCGCTTCGTGAAGGCTCCGGAAGCCGTCACCGCACCGAAAAGACTTACCCCGAACCTTTCCGGTATCTGGGGTGGTGTTCCTGGAACACGTTTTATAACAAAGTCAGCGCGGCTGGCGTACGAGCGAAAATCCAGGAGTTGGCCCAACACCGTCTGCCGATTCGTTGGGTCCTGATTGATGATGGTTGGGCGGAAATCCGTTCCAATCGCTTATGGGCCATGACACCGGATCCGGAAAAGTTCCCCGAGGGAATGGCGCCCCTGGTTGAGGAACTCAAACAGACCTACGCCGTTCAATGGGTCGGGCTGTGGCATACCTTCAATGGGCACTGGCATGGCATTCATCCCGATTCACCCCTCGTTCTCACTCAGCAGTCCCATCTGCTTCACACGAAGTCTGGAGCTGTGGTTCCGTACCCGGAACTGGAGCGCGGCAGCGGTTTCTGGCAAGCGTGGCACAGCCAAATGCGGCGCGACGGGATCGATTTTGTCAAAGTGGATAATCAGGGCGCCCTTCGCTACCAGTCCCGCCACAGCCTGCCGATAGGCACGGCCGCGCAAGGGGCGCAATACGCGGTCCAGGCGTCGGTCGCGCTGAATTTGCGCGGCCAGATGATCAACTGTATGTCGATGACCAGCGAACTGGTCTGGAATTTCACACTGTCCAACGTGACTCGCTCCAGTGACGACTTCTTTCCCGACCGGCCCGCAACGTTTGCCAATCACTTACGTCAAAATGTTTTAAACAGCCTCTGGTTATCGGAACTTAGCTGGTGCGATTACGATATGTTCTGGTCGTCGCATCCCGAGGCGGTTGCGCATGGGGTGTTGCGAGCCATCAGCGGGGGGCCGGTATACATCAGCGATGCCCTGCAGGGCACCGACCCTCAGCACATCTGGCCGCTCATCGGACAAAAAGGAGAGATCCTGCGCCCCGACCACCCCGCTTTGCCCAGTCCAGCGAGCGTATTTCTGGCGGCTGGTGACCCCGGTCCTCTCAAGGTCTTCAATCGCGTTGCGGAATCGGCAGTACTGGCCCTCTTCGATCTTGGCGAGCCGGGATCGGGCCCTCATCCCGCCGCCATTGATCTGTCAGATATACCAGGGTTTTTGCCCTCGCAAGTTGCCGCGTACGAATATTTTTCGAGGGAGCGGTTGACAGCCGGGCGAGAATTTTACGAATCTGTTAGCCTGCACGGGCGCGAGGCGCGGTGCTACACGCTCAGTCCGGTGGAAGATGGCGTGGCGGTTATCGGGCTCAGCGAAAAATATATGAGCCGGGCCGCAGTGACAGTCGAGCGTCCGCAACCACATTGGATCGTGGTGACGGCCCGCGACGCCGGCACTCTGCTTCTCTATGCGCGTTCCCGCGTCATGGCGATATGCACGTATAGCGGCGAGTCCCTGACCTTTCAGCAGGACGCCGCAGGGTGGACCGAAGCGACGCTGTTGCAGGCGGGAACGGTGGTCGTTGTGCTTGACCCGGAAGCGTAACGAGACTGCGGTGCAAACGCCGCGATAAGGCATCCATGTCGGTTGAAGTTTCCTGGTGAACGATGAGGATAACCCACACGAAAGGCGATGAACACTTGATGAGCTACCTGGAGCCTCATCAACCTCGGTACAACTTCTTACAACACCTGGTCCTTGTGGGAGGCGGACCGGATCACACGGTGGACACCTATCTGGATTATGCGGCGCACCGCGATGTCAGCGGCACGCCCGACGGGTGGATGTTTGACGGGTTTCTGTTTTTTGATTCCAAAAGTCCGCAAGGCAATGACCTCGGTTTTGACATCAACATTGGAACCACGATGTCCGGCGAAGGTGATTTCTATGCTGTGCCGTCGCCCAATCCGTCTCATCAAGGGGATTGGGCGGCCATGATCGACCAATACTTTGGGGAAGGGGGTACCCTGGACCGGTTGAACCAGGCGGTGAAGAAGGCGGCGGACGTGTTGGGGGAGCCCCCGCATCCTCGGTCAGTCGTCCTTATCATCCCATACCCGTCTCCCATGCAAAGTCGCTTTGGACGGATTTCCCCGTCAACGCCGTCGCTCAATTTTTCGGTGCAAGGGCAGAACTTGAGTCAGGCCACAGAGGCTCGTTTGGGCGCCTGCAGGTGGTATGTGGACCAGGTGGAGAAGCGGTGGGCCGACAATCGGGATCGTTATCCCTTTCTCCATTTACTGGGTTATTACTGGTTGTTTGAGAGTTTGTACCGATCGTGGGACATTGACGACCATTGGCTGCTAAAGGAACTGAGGCCGCTACTTCGCGAGCGTCAGCGCAATCTGGTGTGGATTCCGTTTTGGTCCACGTACACCGTTCATCAGTTGGACGACTACTCCAGTTATTACTTTGATCTGGCATTCTTGCAGTTTAACTATCTCTTTTATCAAAAACTTCACGGTGTCTCGGACATGGCCCTGGCTGCCAAACAGCGCGGCGCGGGCATCGAAATGGAGTATTTTCGAGATCTGGAGGAACCGATCGCGGTAGCCGGGGAGAAACATCGCCGTTTCTATGAGTATCTTGACGGCGGCGCTCGCTTCGGCTATATGACCGAATCCGCCATGGCCTGGTTTCAGGGCGGCAAAGCCTTTTCCGAAGCGCGCCGCGACCGGGATCCCCGGGAACGCAAGATTTATGACGACGTATACGACTTCATTCGGGGCGTCTACAAGCCGCGTCAGTCTCTCGCTTGACCTTTTCCGCGCGCCGGAGCTTCACGGCAGACTCGGGTTGGAGCGAGGTTGAATGAGTTCGCGTTCGCCCAGCGCGACAAAAAACGGGTGACTGACGCGAGAGGAGTGACGATCTTGAGTACTGTGCTTGACGCGTTGCGCGGAGGATTGATCGTTTCGTGCCAGGCGCTTCCGGGCGAACCTATGCACGGATCGGGATACATGGCTGCGATGGCTATGGCGGCTGAACGGGGCGGAGCCGCAGGACTCCGGGCCAACGGCGGCGATGACATCCGCGCGATCCGCGCGGCGACGCGATTGCCGATCATCGGTATTGAGAAGAAGGATTATCCAGGGTGCGCGGTATACATTACGCCAACGATAACCGAAGTAGACAACGTCGTCCATGCGGGAGCGGACATCGTCGCGCTCGACGCAACGAAATCTCTCCGCCCTGACGGCGGCTCGTTTGCAGATATGGTCAGACGCATCCGGGATCGGCACGATGTACTCATAATGGGCGATGTGTCTACGGTGGAAGAGGGTCTCGAAGCGGCTCGCGCGGGGGCGGATCTGGTGTCAACAACCATGGCAGGCTACACGTCTTACAGCGCTTGGCTGGAAGCGCCCGACTTTCACTTGCTTGAGCGCCTGGTGCGGGAGGCGGGCGTTCCCGTTCTTGCCGAAGGCCGCATCTGGACGCCAGAAGAGTGTCGTGAAGCGTTTTTGCTCGGCGCGTTTGCCGTGGTTGTCGGCACCGCCATCACGCGCCCGCAAGAGATTACTCGCCGATTTGCAGAGGCCACGCCACGATACGAGAGCATACACCGACTTGACGAAGAGTCGGCCAAGCTGGAGAGTTTCAACCATGGGGGCACGATCCCTTGGGAGTGGACGTTATCGACAGGCGGGAAAATTGGGGATCCATCCGCGAAGAAGTGAGGGAACAGTATGGAGGCGCTCGGCATCGACATCGGTGGCACAAAGATTCGCGCAGGAGTCATAAGCGCCGAGGGCAGACTCGTTTGTACGGCCCAAGTGCCTACTCGGGCATCAGAAGGGCCGGGTGCTGTACTCGAACAGGTAGGAACGGTCGGACAGCAAGTCCTGACTCAGTGTTTACGTTCGGTCTGCGGAGTGGGAGTGGCCAGCGCGGGTCGGATTGATTCGAACACTGGCGCCGTCCTCTTTAGCACGGATGCATTCAAGGATTGGCAGGGAACGCCCATCAAAGCGGAACTTGCCAGGACCTTCAGACTTCCGGTCGCGATCCTCAACGACGTAAACGCAGCCGCGGTGGGCGAACAGTGGCTGGGGGCGGCGCAAGGCATTCAGCGAGCAGTTGTAGTCGCTTTGGGAACTGGAGTCGGCGGAGCTCTGATCGAGGGCGGTCGCGTAGCATCTGGCGCCCATTTCGCGGCGGGCGAGATCGGGCACATGGCGTATCGGGCCGGGGACAGGCTGTGCGGGTGCGGTCAACGCGGCTGTTTTGAGCCCTACGTGGCGTCGGCGGCGCTCGCCGCCGACTATTCGCGGTCGGTCGGCCGCAACTGCGCAGGTGAGGAGGTTCTGGCAGCCTATCGCACAGGCGAACCTGCGGCCAGAGTGGCCGTCGAAGAATGGTTGCGCGCGCTCGCGACTCTGTTATATTCAATTCAGAACGGGTTTGACCCGGAACGCGTCATCCTGGCCGGAGGCATTGTGGATAACGCTGCGGATTATTGGCCGTTGCTTATGGAATTGCTGGACGCGCAATCAGTCAAGGTGGACGTTCATCAGGCGCAGCTCGGGAGCGCTGCGCCGCTCTATGGCGCTGCGCGCCTCGCGCTCAATCTCTGTGACCCGGAGCGCCGCCGCGACACCATCAGTGAATGAAAATGGCTCCGCGAAGTCTTTCACGGATGCAAGGCTTGCTCGGGTCGGAGTCGTATATTGCGCCCGTCGCGAGTTTAGCGACAGCGCTGTCTGAGCAGGGGCGCAATATACGACTCCGACCGGCACAGACCATCGATTTTCCGGGATAGGGCGGCTCGAACCGTCAACTTGCGCGGGTTCGCGTCCAAGAGCATTTTAGAAGAGCATTTAATTTCGAAAGAGAAGTGGGTGTTGGATTGAAAACTGTGCGGGTCTTAGACACCAATCCGATGTTGATGGTGCGGTCTATGCTTCCAAGCATGACCAAGGCTGAACATAAGGTTGCGGAACTCGTGCTGGAGGATCCGGAATTCGTCATGTTTGCGTCGATTACAGACGTTGCGGAACGGGCGCGGGTGGGTGAAACGACAGTCATTCGCGTGTGCAGAAAACTGGGATTTCGCGGTTATCAGGAATTTAAACTGGCGATCGCGCAACATCTGGCGAGTGCGACGAAGAGCGCTCACGACGAGGACATCGAGGCATCAGATTCGCTCGATACGGCGCTACGCAAGATTGCGTCATATAACATCCAGACGCTTGAGGACACGGCAAAGCTTCTGAACACGGAGGCGGTGCGCCAGGTTTCTGAACGCGTGATTCACGCCGAACACGTATATGTGTTCGGGGTTGGGTCGTCGGGCATCACGGCTCAAGACTTGCGTTATCGGTTGATGCGCATCGGCACGACGGCCGTGAGCGCTTCTGACGCGCACATCATCGCCATGTTCTGCGCGCTTGCGACAAAGCGGGACGTGGTGATCGGCATTTCCTCGTCCGGGAGTACGAAGGACTTGATCGAAGCTCTATCGATCGCGCGCGCCAATGAGGCGTTTATCGCCTGTGTGACCAATCACGCCAGGTCGCCGATCACTCATTTGGCCGATGTGGCGCTGCTGACCGCAGCTCGGGAGACGCCGCTTCAGGGCGGGGCGCTCGGTTCGAAGATCGCGCAGATTCACGTGCTTGACACGCTGACGTCTGCCATTGCGCTTGCCAATCGGGATGAAGCGATGCGTGCAGTGGAAAAAACGGCGGAAGCGGTTGTCGACAAATTATTGTGACAATCAAGCGCCCTGAACCTTCTGATCTTAGGGATTGGGATATAAGGCGTTCCTTAGTTTTTGATCTCTGTTATTGTTCACTTTTGGCCGCTCGCTTCGGCAGTTTGAGAGAGCGGTTTTTTGGTTTCCAGGGTGGGAGAATCCTGGCGAATGGTCCAGGTATGCGGTAGGATGGCTTTATGCAGTGTAACGTAAATGTTCGGCGAGACTGGAGTGGATCGAATGAGTGAGCGCCATGTCGTCATTCTTGGTGGGGGAATAACCGGGTTGACGGTGGCTTATAGGCTTCTGGAATCCAGTAAGAAGCTGGGCATTTCTCTGCGTTGTACAGTTTGCGAACAGGATGATCGGTTGGGCGGAAAAATTTCGACTCATCGAGGCAGCGAATGCACGGTCGAACTCGGTCCTGATTCCATTTATACACGTAAGCGCGGCGGGGTTGATTTGATTCGCGAACTGGATCTGGAGTCTGACGTTGTTCCAGTTCACGCAAGCAGCGGCACATATGTACTGCACAACGCTCGTCTGAGACAACTGCCGCCAGGGATGAATTTGGGGATTCCGACAGACTTGACGGCCATGGCGAAGACTTCTCTGCTCTCTGCGCTCGGCAAGATTCGTGCGTTGGCAGACTTGTTTTTGCCTAATGCAGCCGCAGGAGGGGATCTCTCAGTAGGGAAGTTTCTGCGGTATCGGCTTGGCGATGAACTGGTCGACGTCATAGCGGCGCCGCTGCTGGCGGGCATTCATGCGGGCGATATCGACCGCCTCAGTCTTGATGCGACCATGCCGCTTTTGCGTTCGCTGAGCGAACAACACCGCAGTTTAATTGCAGGGGCGATGGCTCAGAAAAATCGGCAGCCAAAGGCGCCTCAACAGGGCCCGCCTCAGCCGGTGTTTGTGACTCTCCGGGATGGGCTCGAATCGCTCGTAGACCGCCTCCTTGAGCGCCTGGAGGGATTTGTCGAGTTGCGGATTCGAACTCGTGCGACGGAGGTCAGTCGCCGCTTGGATCAGGGGTATGAAATCGCGATACAGTCCGAAGAACGGGTGGATGTATTAAGGGCGGACGCCGTTGTCGTCGCGATACCCGCGTTTGCCGCCGCAAAGATCCTGGCGCCACTGAATATTGACTCGCAGTTGCTGGGGTCGATCCGGTATGTATCGACCTCAACGGCATCTCTGGAATACGACGGGAACGTTTTGCCGCCGGGGATGACCGCCTCTGGATTTGTAGTTCCCCCAACCGAAAAGAGAGCGTTGACTGCTTGCACGATTGTGTCAAACAAATGGCCTCACGCAGTTCGTAACGGGGGTACGGTGATCCGCTGTTACATGGGTCGGGACGGCGACGAATCCAGTGTTCATTGGAACGATGAGCAGGTGGCGGAGACGATCAGGCGCGATCTGCACTCAGTCTTCGGAATAAAAGCCGCCCCGAAAACCGTGATGATCACGCGTTGGGTGGACGCCATGCCGCAGTACGATGTGGGTCATCTGGAGCGGATCAAGGAAATCGATCGACAGGCAGCGCTAAACCCTGGTCTTGCCTTGGCGGGCGCCGCCTACCGAGGTATGGGGATTCCGGACTGTGTTGTGGATGCCGGTCGCGCGGCGGAGAAGGTGATGGCCCATCTATCGTCATAATCCTTTGTCGCGCATCATCCGTGACCGTCGAGCGCCGCCCGAACCCGGAGGGGATCAAGCGGCGCTTTCGGCATGTGTTGCTGATTACCACCACATGGCCCATGGCAACAGGAAGAGAAGGGCCATGAATGGGAAGAAGAGAAATGGCCAGTAGGCTTCTTCAACATGATTCAAAGAGCGCGGAACGTTCTGCAACACATCTATCCGGTCCGCTGTACTGTCCGACATGCTTGCGTTTTGGGGCGTTGCGCGGATAGGACTGACGTAAATTCCGCCATCGGTAACGGAGTGTAACATACCTTGATGAAGTACCCCGTCCCTCGTCTGAAAGACAACATGCTGACCAACACAACGCATCGCATGGGCGCGCGCCACCATGAAGATCACCCCCAGCAACAACAAATGGTTGAATTCGAGGCACTCCCATGAGTTCTTCCTCTGGTATGACTTAGCATCAGGCGTCCGCTTCGCCAACTTTGGGAACAACCAAAACTGACGTCTTTCCTAACCAGAAGGCGGACGGCTACTGCATTGGAGCCGGCACGAGCAAGAAGAAGAGCACGAAGATGACGAGAAACACGATGACCCAGCGTTGCAATCCATCCAACATAAAGTTTCCCCCCCTTCACCACTCTACAATTCATTCACTCAGGGAAGGCGGCGCAACGGACAGGTGTCTATGTCTATCGAGTTCGCTCGGGTGCGTCTTGGGCGCCTCTAGTTGGATACGCGTCAAATGTCGCCGACGAGAAGAATCAACGGCGAAATCCCGCGCTCACCCCTCGGAGTGTCGGCAGACTGGAGAGAATGGCTCCGGCCAAAGTGATCGAGCCGCCCAGTATCTGGCGTCCAGATACCGTTTCATGAAGGAGGAGAACGCCGAGGATGACAGTAAAGACCGGCAACAGGTTGATGTACGGCGCCGACCGGGCCGCGCCGTACAGGAGCACGCCCTGATTCCAGACCCAGTAGGCCAGGACGGAAGCGGCGGTGCTGACATAGATCAGAGCCAGCCATACGACCGGAGTAAAATGGAGCGTCGCACCCTTGAGAGATATCATCCCGGCGATCAAACTCGGCACTGTGCCGTAAATAGCAGCGCCAGCCGTCATGCTGAGCGTGTCCATGCGCGTTCGGTATCGCCTTCCCAATGCCGTGTACGCTCCCCATGACAAGGCCGCGCCCACCAGTTCCAGATCGCCGACCGAAGGTTTCGAAATCTGAGCCATCTGTCCGCTCACGAGGATGCCGACCCCAAAAACCGCCAGCA
Organism: Bacillota bacterium; assembly: GCA_021805735.1. Classification (GTDB taxonomy): domain Bacteria; phylum Bacillota; class Bacilli; order Alicyclobacillales; family SLC66; genus JAKADD01. The sequence goes on along the minus strand of JAJZEE010000045.1, from coordinate 20,044 downwards.
AGACACCCAGCCATCCTTGAACGGATGGTCGCTCACCAACCAACACAACGCTGAATATGAGAATGGAGATCGGAATCAAACCCGCGATCATTCCCGCTTGAGCGGCGGGAACTGACCTTAGACCGAGATAGGTGAGCGAGGAAAATAGAAACATGCCCAAGAGCCCCAAGATGAATAACAAGGACATCTCTTGCTTGAGCGGGATCTTGACGCCGCGAACCCGGGCGATGAGCACAAACACGAGCGACGAAATCAGCCAACGAATGCCATTGAGAAAGAGGGCGGGCATGGCGCCCGCCAGATAGCGGCCGGCAATATAATTTCCGCTCCATAATACCGTCGCAATGACCAGAAAATACACTGCGCCCGAAGAAGACTTGGATGAACCCATACGCAATCTACCCTTTCCATACGGCATGTACTCTGATTATAGTGAGTATCGTCGCTTCATGATAGAAGGCACATTTTTGTAGTATAGTATCCGCAATGATACTAAAGGGGGATTCTGATGCGCTCACGGGAATATCATTGTTCCTACGGTTGCCCCGTAGAAGCCACGCTGGATGTCATTGGAGGCAAATGGAAGGGAGTGATTTTGTTTGACCTGTTAGAGGAACCGAAGCGTTTCGGAGAACTTCGCCGTCGATTGCCGTCCATCACCCAACGCATGCTTACCCATCAGCTGCGAGAGTTGGAAAGCGATGGGCTGGTTCACCGCGAAGTGTTTCGGGAAGTGCCTCCCCGGGTCGAATATTCCTTGACCGAGTTCGGCAGGAGCCTGGAGTCGATCTTGCTTCTCATGCGCGATTGGGGCGACAAGTATTCGGACCTGATACGGCTGCGCCACGAGAGTCGCCGTACCGCTGCCGCAGAGTTTTCAGAAATGAGCGATCAGGGTTTGAAATGAGGGCGCTTGGCGCGCCGATATTGCCCCTCGTTAGAAGCGACTGTCTTTTGACGGTCTTCGTAAGCTTGGTCAGATCCGTTTTGGATCTCCGTAAAACGAATCTTCAATATGATTATCACATGGATGTTCATCAGTGGGGTATGGGAGTGCGGTTCGATTGATTTCACACAGTGATCGGTCCAGCTGAGGTCTGTAGGAGCGCCGTGGCTATCTCGGATGATGGTAAAGGGAGGATATGCATATGGAGAAGAATGAGTTGTTCAACATCGGCCAAAAAGTTCTGGCGGCGCAGCCTTTCAGTGAGCTTATCGGAGCTAAGCTCACGGTTTTCCAGCCCGGTGAGGCTGTGCTGGAGATTCCCGTGCGCGAGGACTTGTTGCAACAAAACGGATTCGTGCATGGCGGCGTTCTCAGCTATGCGGCCGACAACGCGCTGACCTTTGCCGGCGGCTCGGTTCTGGGGCCGAATGTCTTAACGTCCGAATACAAGATCAACTACTTGAAGCCCGCCATCGGGGAAAAACTGGTCGCCCGCGGCAGCGTCGTTTACTCAAGCAAGCGCCAAGCCGTGTGTCGCTGCGATGTTCTCGTCGCCAAGGACGGGGGAAGGGAGACGCTTTGCGCCACCGCACAGGGCACTATCGTGGCGGTGTCACTTGAAAAGCCAGAGGCCGATCGCTAGGCGGCAAGGACATGTGCGCGACGATGGGTGTGACGCCTGCCGTCGAGAATCAGCCGCCGCTTCACCCATTCAACCGCGGTCGCATTTGCCCCCCTTGTTTTCTGCTTCGATGCCTATAGTGTGTTTCCGTCGGACTCTTAGAGGAACGTTGCTGACCAGCGCTACGCCCAGGAGGATGATGGCCAGGCCGAGAACAAGGTTCGAAGAAATGGGCTCGCGCAGGAACAACCAACCCCATAGAATCCCGAAAACCGGTATGAGAAAGGTGACGCTGAGGGTTCTCACCGGACCAATGCGACGAATGAGATGGAAATACAGGAGATACCCAAGGGACGTCGATAGGATCGCCAGCCCTGAAACCGACAATATCACGGCAGCGCTCGGCGATCGATTCGGGACAAAAAAGACGGCGATCGGCAACAACAGCAATCCGGCGGCGAGTTGTTGACCGATCGCCAGATGCAAAGGTTTCTCTCCCGAAAAATCGCCGCAGGCGTATTTTTCTTGCCGGTTGTTGGTGGCGCGACGCGCCATGGAAGTCTTTCCCCGAAATCCCTTTGCGGAAAACACGCCGCCGACGCCATAAAACAACGCTGCGCCAAGTGACAGACATACCGAAACGAGTAGGCCTGCCCCTGCGTGATGCAGGTTCCAGCCAACGAGAACAGCAACTCCGAGAACACCCAACAGGAGACCCAGCAGTTTTTTGACCGTGAGCCGATCCTGGGTCCAAATTCGCGCAACCAAGGCTGTGAACAGGGGAGTGGTCGCGTTAAGGATGGCGGCGAGAGAGGCGTCCAGCCGAATCTCGGCGGCCGCGATCAGGCAGAATGGGATGGCCGCATTCAACGCCCCTAGAAGCAGATACTCTCTCCACTTGTGCAACAGCTTGGGACGTTGTCTCAATGTGGCTGCATAGGCGATCAAGGCTATGCCTGCCATCAATACACGAAGATCGATTAACACAATGGGTCCCAACACTGGAGACGCCACTCTCATGAACAAGAAGGATGCACCCCACAGAGCTGCGAGTAAAAACAGAATGCCGATGTCCTTTGATTTCAACCGAGCACCTCCAATCCTCTTTCCATGTTCCACCTGTCTAGGCGTTCCTCTTGTTCAATCATAAACGCGGGTATAAAATGAAGCCAATTGATTGTATTCATACCTTGCATGAGGTATTGCTCATGACATTTGCTCAACTGCAAGTTTTCGCAAAAGTCGTTGAGACCGGGAGCTTTACCAAAGCCGGAGAAGCGCTCAACATGACTCAATCCGCCGTCAGCCATGCGGTTGCCGGATTGGAGTCTGAACTGGGTGTATCACTGATTGTTCGTGACAGAAAACCCGGGGTGATTCTGTCAGACTTCGGAAGACGAGTTCTGGGGTCGGTGAGAGATATCTTGAATCGAATGGCGCAGATCGAGCAGGAGGCGGCCGCTGAGAAAGGGCTGGAGGCTGGCGTCATTCGGATCGGCAGTTTCCCCAGCGCCGCGGCCCGCTTGCTTCCGAAGATGATTGCGGCGTTCAAGCACCTCCATCCCCAGGTCGAGATCGTCTTGTTCGAGGGAACGGATCAGGAAATTGGGGAATGGCTTGACTCTCGGGTTATCGACATCGGCTTTGTGGCGGAAGCTTCTTTGGGCAGCGGAACGGTTCCGCTTGCCAGGGACAAGATGGTTGTCGTCCTGCCCAAAGGCCACCCGTTTGGGGCGGCTCCGGCGATTCCTGTTACGCAACTGGTTGACAGTCCGTTCATCATGTCGCAGGGTGGGTGTGAACCGCTGATTCGGGAAATATTTGACCGCTCCGGCCTGTTCCCCGCTGTTCGCTTCGAAGTACGAGACATGAGCACCATTTTGAACATGGTGAAAGAAGGACTGGGTATAACGGTCGCTCCGGAACTGGCGCTGCCCGACGCACTTCAGGGCCTTGAGTTTCGAGATCTGGATCCGCCTTTTTGGAGGCATCTGGGTCTTTGCTGCCGATTTGGGGAAGAAGGGACCCCAGCCGTACGAACGTTCATTGGGATGGGACAATCTTTGTTCCATGACGACGATCCCCAGCGAGGAGGCCGAAGCTGATTGGGATGTGTGTTTTTGCGTTCTCTGACGGTGGATCGGGTGAACGGTTGGCGAATGCGGAAGCACCGGACAGCATAGGTCTTGACACTCATCCGGGAGGAATGCAGATGAAGATTTTGCAGGTGTACGCGCGAATCTATGTGACGGAGTTGGAGCCTGCGCTTGCTTTTTACGAGTCGCTGACGGGGCAGAAGACGGATTTGAGATTCCAATATCCCGCCGCGGAACTGGAACTGGCGTCGGTGGGACCTTTTCTCATCCTGGCGGGTTCCGAAGAGGCTTTGGCGCCGTTTCGTGAAACGTTGGCCACGTTCCGGGTTGATTCCGTGGAGGAATTCCGGGAACATCTGACGAAGAAGGGCGCGCTCGTCATCCGCGATGTCAAGCGTGTACCCACAGGAAGCAACATGACGGTTCAACATCCGGATGGGTCAAGGTTTGAATACGTTCAGCATCACATCTGATGATTGGCGCCGCCGTTCGCTGCTTGCCGTTTGAGATCCTCGACCCGCGTTCGGCCGGGAAAGAACATGCGGTCGGGATCGGCTGGACTCTGCTTGGCGGTGATTCGCTCTGCCACAAGTTTATACACCAGCGCGTGACTGCCCAGCGACGAGCGATAAGATTCGGCGTGTCCTTTCGGCAACGGGGCGTCGTAGTAACCGGGAACGTATTTGTCAAGGATGGCCTGAAGGACGCTGACGGTTTCGTTCAGGTCGGACACGGGATGGCACGCGCCGAAGATCATCGCGCTCAGATACGCCGTGTCGGTATTGGCCGGAACAGGATGAGCGATGGTTCCGTAATCTTCGCAGACCGTGAACGTCGCTTTTCGCGGCGAAGCCAGGAGGCGGGCTTTGCGGCCGTCCGCCGCCCCGTGGAAATACACGGTCGACTGAATCCACACAAAGTTCAGCGGCACGACGTAGGGATCGTCTCCATCCGCGAGACCGAGAAATCCCGTTCGGGCGGTGAGGAGAAGAGCGTCGACCGCGTCAGGATCTGTGACCGCCATTTTCTGCTGGCGAATGTCTGTTTTCGATAGGTTCATTGGGATACACTCCTTTGTCCGGTTGGTATTCTGTCATTCTGAACGCGATTGTATGGGTGGGTGAGAAATTCCCCTACAACACCGTACGATTTTTGGGAGTATACAGGACACGGATGGGAACGTCAACTGGTCCGACGGGGCGGCGGAACTGCGCTCCGGAAGAGTTGTGGTACGATCCGAATATACGGGATCTTATCAGAGGGGGCGGCAGTTGGTGGCACTAAACCGTTTGCATGTCAATCGCCACTCCCCGCGACCGTTATACGAACAATTGGCCGATCAGTTTCGGCAATTGATTCGCGCGAGGGAATGGACAACGGGCGATCGGCTGCCGGCCGTACGGGACTTGGCGAAGCGCGTGGATGTCAGTGTGGATACGGTCGAGCGCGCGTATGGAATCCTGCGCGAAGAAGGCTGGATCCAAAGCCGATCGCGGCACGGCACAGTCGTTGCCGCCCGCGTGACGGAGAGTCCTGTCGCTCTGCCGAAAGACTTGGCGGAACGATCGGAGATGTTCGGCAGTCGCCTGCGTCAGGCCGCCGATCGGCCCGGGGTGATCGCTGTGTCCGGGATCGTGAAAGAGATCGATCGTTCGTTGCTCCAGGCTCTTCAACAAGAAGCTCCCGCGGCGGTGGCAGACGCGACAAAATCCGATCGGATAGATCCTCTCGGCTTGTTCGAACTGCGATCGGCTGTACAAGGTTTTCTGACAGAACGCGGGATTTTCGCGCAGGAGAGTCGCATTTGCATCGTCAATGGGACCCAACAGGGATTGGAGGTCATCGCACGCCTCACGGTTCGACCTGGATCGCTCGTGTTCGTTCCAGCCATGTGTTACCTGGCCGCGCGTGAAATTTTTCTCGATCACGGAGCTCGTGTCCAGAGTCTCCCCATTTCGCCGTTGGGGGTCGATCTGCGACCGCTTGAGGACGCCTTAGACAGGAAAGACGACGTCGCGCTCGTATATGCGATGCCGAACGGTCATTATCCCACGGGATGGTCGTGGACGGACGGGCAGAAGTCGAATCTCCTCCAATTGGCCGGAGCACATGGGTTTTCGATTGCCGAAGACGATTATTATGGCGGCTTTTATTATAAGGACAGTCCACCCCTGACCCTTTGCGCCATGGCGCAAGAGGATATACGATTGTTTTACTTGCAGTCGTTCAGTTCGCTCGTTCATCCGTCGCTGCGGCTTGGCGCACTGATTGTTCCAGAGGGAGACTCAGCGCCCGTGGAGCGAATCAAGTATCTGATGGACATCGGCACGTCTCCGTTCGCACAGCATTTGCTGCTTAGAGTGTGGCGGATCGGCGCTGTCAACCGCCATCTGGAGAGTCGATTGCCGCGCCTGCGCGTGAAGCTGCGGGATGCCTTCGCCAGTTGTCGCAAGTGGCTTCCCGCGGATTGTGAGATGGCGCAACCGGAAGCGGGGTTGTCATTTTGGGTCGCAACGCCTGTTCCCACTGATTTGAAGTTTGTGGACTTGTGCCTGCACGCCGGTGTGCTCGCCATGCCCGGTCGCGCCTTCGAAACCGATGTCGGTCTGAACGGATTCCAAGTCCATCTGGAAGCCTCGGACAGTCGCGAGTTGGACGAAGGGTTGCGTCGCATTGCGCAGGTGATTGCGACGCTGAGGCGATCCGCGAGTAAGTCGTAACCTCAGATTACCTCAAAATCTTTTCCATGATAACGACATCTACCCATCGGTCATCGAGCATACCTTGCTCGTGATAGATTCCAACTGTTTGGAAATCGTGGCGTTCATATAGCCGCATACCCGGTGCATTGGTGGGAAAGGCAATCAGGACCATCTTATGATAGCCAAGCATCCGCGCGCGGGCTTCCAGTGCGCTCAGCAGGGCGTCTCCGATGCCGCGTCTGCGGTGCTCGCGCGCGATGTAGACAGAGAAATCCGCGACGTAGTCATAGACCCGACGAGCGTTGAAGGAATTGAGCGAGCCCCAGCCCACAACCGTTCCTGAGCCGTCAACAGCGACGAGCACCGGATGTCGGGAACTACGAACCGCAAGCCATTCGGCACGCTCTTCAGGCGTGCGCAGTTGCGTCTCCAGGGTGGCTGATCGATCCTCAATTCCCTGGTTGTAAATGTGGGCAATGGTTGCTGCATCCTTGTGTGTGGCCCCTCGAATCTTCATGTGATCCTCCCTCCGCGTCGTTGGCACCAATTCCTTCCATGAACGCGCCTGTTGTCCAAGGCCGCCCAGATAAGCTGAACGGAAATCGATGGTCGATGCATCCAGGCCATAGTAACGATTGGGCTCTTCACTGCTTACTTACACGATGTCGACCTCACGCAGACGCGTCAGATGGTCGAAAAGACTGGACTGTGCGAGCGGGAGTGTCTCAGCGAGTTGCGCAGAGGTGCATTCCTTATGTTCGGCAAGGAGCGCGATCATGCGAAACCGGGCTGGATTTGCCATGGCGCGCAGGATCCGCAGGACGCCTTCTTCTAACATCTTCGGTGAAGGTTCATCAGTTTTCACGATGTTCTCCTTTCTCTGTATTGTTCCGGATTTTTCCGATTATCCGAATCATAGATTCTACGATCTGCAGCGTCAAGTGTGCATTGGGCAGTCAAGGACGCATCAAATCGGACTTACCCCATCCTTTCCCCGAAGATGGAAACTAGTGAAGCATTCTTTGATAGAAAAGACGTGTCTAATTCGTATTCAATCGGATTGCTGACCGTTGCGGACTGCGCGAGAAGGGGTCAACCCATACCCCATGAGACACAACGTTGGCGACAGTCTTATTGAACCAGGGTGCGCCACTGGGGCCATGCAATCGATCCGAGGTCACGGGAAACTGGAAACCTCACAACTGTACGCGAAGCTTGGTGGCGCCGCTCTCTAACAGGCGTATCAGCGTCACTTTGCGTAGTGACGGCAGAGGATTGACCGGAGCTATGCGCTGGGGTACAGTCAACGAGGAGGGAGCATTCCTTTTTTTTGTGGGCTATGTCGCTTGGTTCAATAAGACACCTTGTGATGACTGATGAGGTCTGAAATCTCTGCATGGTGGACATCGGACGGCATGTACCCGCATCAAGAAGATTCGGGCGTCGTGACAATCAAAACGGAGGCCTAAGCCTCCGTTACATCACTAACTATGTACGGGGCGAAGAAACTCACCCCGCCTTCAGCACGTACCATCAAGCATGAACAGTCGTTTTGCTCCGACCCTTTTGCAATGCTGCCGCTCGTTTATCAAAATCGTTCCCGTCAATAACCTGAATTCCACTGCTTGCTGCCTTGATTTCTCCGCTCAGTCCAATGGGACGATAGGCGGATGACTGACGCGTGAGACCCATGCTGCCGAGCAATGTCCGACGAGCTTTTCGCTTTGTCATCACTATCAACTCCCTCCTTGTCCATATTGTCGCACGTAATCTACGATTTCGTCAATGAAACCGATCGTTGATAGAATCCCTGCGACTTCCACAAATATGTCCCGAAAGTCATCGATTTCTGCATTCGGTTTGGTGACTGCAATGTATAGTCCCATTCGAAGATATTTGCCTGGATTGCGAGCCATCATCAAGACAGCTTGTTCCATCACATGTGACTTCGTGAAGCAAACCGTCGAACCGTACTCGGTCAAAAATGTGTCCACTCTTGCTCGATCCTTCTCAAGCAATTCCTCAAAATCCTCCGCAGAAGTCTTTCCCTGACTGGCGTGCACAAAAGCCTGTCCCAGTCGAAACCCAGATAACCAACCCCGTTTTTTGTCATTTGACTTGGGGACGACAAGGTACATTCGAAAATCCTTTTTTCTCAGACCCAGATTGACTGCAATGGTTTCTAGGATAATATCCAGCAGTGCAACGATGGCACCTTCCATCTCTTGTTGCTTGGTTACATCATCCTTTGCAGCATCAATGGCGAGGATCGCTGCCGATATCTCGTTTTCGAACAATACAATCGGTTCCATCGCCACAACCGGGGGCTTTCTCCGTCGAAAGGTAATGAGTTTATAGCACAAGTACAAGAAACCAATGAGCGGCCAGAACATCAGCTCCGTGTAAGCCCAATTCCAAAGCAGCAACCACGGGGAGTGACTATGTACGGGTGGAGTCCATTTCGCAAAGAAATGATAGATGCTAAGCAGCATCGGAATGGAAATCGTCCGATACCCAATGGATAAAGCATTGGTCAGTAACCAGAGTCCCCAAACCGCCGTCCAACCCCGGTTTTGGTTCATCTTCTCTTTGGCAACCTTCACGGTTTTGGCGAGTGTCCTCTTTTGTTTCAGCGCCAATCCAGCACCCCCTCCACCATGAGACAAATCTATCTCATCTGCCAGAGGTAACGCAAGAATTGTTATTCGAACTTGTCTGGCGGGATGATTTCCACCCGACCTCTGGCTGGCTTTATCGGACGGGTGAGTTCCATCTCTACGTAGTCAACCCGTCGACCGTCTTTCTCTTGAATCAATCGAGAAGGGGTCTTCGATAACGTTTGCTTCTCCCGCTTTTTCCTACCAAACATACTGTTCCTCACTCCATGAATATGACCTATTCTCACTCTTGCCAGAAAAAGCGGGGGCTAATCATAGAGCAAAGCGACAGTCCTGGCTATAGGTAATTTGAGTAATTATGTGTCTGCAAAGCAGTATAGCCAAGGAACCAGAACTAACGAATATGAAATAACTGGGCAAGCACGACTGACGCTTGTGGAACTATCGAGTGCAAAAATGCAGTAGAATGGGAACTGACCTTTGCGGCGCAATCGGGCGGCTATGTGCAGAAGCTGGGTGAAAAATCTAGATAACACTGATGAGTACAGGCGGCGCGCCAGATTCGGTTCACCAATGTTCAAGAAATAGTTGAAATGGAAACCATCTTGAAAGCCTATATTTATGAAGCCATTGAGGTTGACAGAGCCGGTTTGGAAGTGAAGTTTAAGAAGAATTCAGAATTCCTGAGGAATTTCAAAATAAACTCGATGAAATCCCTGCCTTGAAAACTGCTTTTGAAGCATTGACGCCGGCCCGGCAAAGAGCATACATTCTTTATTTTTCTGAACCCAAACAATCCAAAACTCGAGAGTCAAGGGTTGAAAAATGTATGCAGCAAATTCTCAATGGAAAGGGATTAAATGATTAGTATATTCTCCTTGAAAATACAGAATCGCAAAAAGCTCATTGACACAGTGTATTGACTGCCCGCCGCAACAGCAGTATGATTGGTTGAACATATCGAACTAGTTATACTAAACGCACTACATACAGATGACGCCTGATGGAGGACTGCATGAAAAAAACTCAAGGCAAACACGCATGGACAGCGAAGGTTGGAGAAAAGGGGCAGATTGTTATCCCCAAAGAAGCAAGGGAGATTTTCGACATAAAGCCGGGAGACACTTTACTTTTGCTTGGTGATGAAGCACAGGGAATTGCGATTGTAAAAAACGATGAATTTATGCACTTTGCCGAAGCAATTCTCAAGGCACAGATTCCGAAGGAGGAAGATGAATGAGTGCCATAGAGATCACAGGGCTAACCAAGAAGTTCAAGGAACGCACAGCCGTTCAGCCCTTAAATTTGTCCGTCAATCAGGGCGAGTTTTTCAGTGTGCTCGGCGTGAACGGAGCGGGGAAAACAACGACCATAAGAATGTTGTCCTGCTTGACAGAGCCTACGAGCGGAGACGCAATATTGCTCGGCCAGAGTATCGTCTCCAATCCTCGTGCGGTGAAGGAAATCATCAACGTTTCCCCGCAAGAGACCGCCGTGGCGCCCCGCTTAACAGTCCGGGAAAACTTGGAACTGATCGCGCGCATCTACGGAAACGATCGCAACTCCGCAAAAGAGAAAGCGACAAAGGTGATTGATAGTCTTGGCCTTTCGGAAGTGGAAAGGGACAAGGCAAAGACGCTTTCCGGTGGCTGGCAACGCCGCCTCAGTATTGCCATGGCCCTGATTTCAGAACCAAAGATACTTTTCCTCGACGAACCGACTCTGGGACTCGACGTGCTGGCAAGACGTGAGTTATGGTCTCTTATCGAAAAGATGAAAGGGGAAGTCACAATCCTCTTGACAACACATTATCTTGAAGAAGCGGAAGCGCTGTCTGATCGCGTAGGTATTATGGCCAAGGGTGAACTGAGGGCTGTTGGTACCGTTTCCGAACTGAACGCAAAAGCCGGAAAACAGAAATTTGAAGACGCTTTCGTTTCTATTGCTACCGAATCGGGGGTTACCGCATGAGGGCGTTCCCATTCGCTTCGCGTAACCTGAAAGAACTCATCAGAGACCCCATGATGATAATATTCGCCATTGGCTTCCCCGTGGTGTTGCTGTTGATGCTCTCAGCCATTCACTCCCATGCACCGGTTAACCTATTTGCCATTAGTAAGCTTTCGCCTGGTATAGCCGTTTTCGGGTTGTCCTTCATTTCTTTATTTTCTGGCATGTTGATTGCCAAAGACAGGTGCAGTTCATTTTTGATGAGGTTGTTCGCATCTCCACTCTCTGCGTCGGATTACATTTTAGGGTACATCCTTCCCCTCTTGCCGATTGCGATCATCCAAAGTGTGGTATGCTTCGTTTTATCTTTTTTCTTAGGTCTGTCCGTTACTGCGAACGTATTGGCCGCGCTTTTAGTTTTGATACCTACTTCCGTTCTTTTCATCGGAACAGGGTTGTTAATGGGAACTTTGGTCAATGACAAAGCGGTAGGAGGCATTGCTTCCATTATCATCAATCTATCGGGATGGCTCAGTGGCACATGGTTCAACTTGAATCTTGTCGGAGGTACGTTTAAAGCCATCAGCGACGTACTTCCCTTCGCCAATGCCGTCAATGCAGCCAGGGCCGCCATCTCGGGAGACTATGCGGCCATTCTCCCGAGCCTCCTGTGGGTGATCGGGTATGCTGTGGCAGTACTGGTCATTTCGGTTGTACTATTCAGGAGGAAGATGATGAATGCCACGACGTAAGATTGCGCGTCATGAGTTAGCAGTTGTTTCGAGCTTTTGTTTTCATTAAGTTCCACTGACCGAGCGTGGCGCCGCCTGTAAAGAGGTCATGTGGGGCATGTCCGGTTCACGAGACGTCCTGACCAGAATTTCAATTCATTTTCCCGATGGATGGATAAGCCGATCAGCGGGGCTGTGGGCGGATCACTGCTTAAGTACTTTCCATATTGTTAAGTACCCAAAAGGCTTGGCTTATTTTAAAATGGGAATAACGACGGACGGGATGCTGCGTTATTGAGTAAGGCGGTAATATTGCAATGGCGGCTTGGGGCTCGTTGATTGCAGTTGACTTGAATGATGGTTTTTCGGAGGTGTCGTTGTGGCAAAGTTGTTTGTCGTTCGCCACGCTCAAGTGACGGTGGATTACAGGATCCCGGCCGCTGAGTGGGGCATTTCTGCAGAGGGGATTGATTCGACGCGAGAACTGGCGTTGCATGAGTCCTGGGATGGAGTCTCCTGCATTTACCATAGTCCCGAGAGCAAGGCGATAGCCACGGCGAAGATTATCAGTGAGATTACCCGCATTCCCATGATGTGCATGGATGACCTTCGTGAATTGAAAGCTCCAATCATAGAATCCACAGACGAATTTGTAAGGCGTGTAGGTGAATATCTTGGTGGCGCCAGAGACCCGGAATTCGAAGATTGGGATGACGCGACCCATCGCATTGTGAATTGTGTGAAAAAGATCGTGGACATGGCGGCCGGAAGCTCCGTAGCCATGGTTTCCCACGGAAGAATCTTGACCGTTCTGTTTAGCTATATCTTGAAGCGACGATTGACGGCCGACGAATGGAGGTTCATTCGTCTTCCCGATTTGTCTGTCATTGACCTTGACGCCTGGACTGTCGAGAGAGGATTCTTCTCAGGCACATGAATGATTTAGGCAACGAGGTGGTAGCGATGGCCTGCTCGAATGACTCAGTTGTCATCGACCATGTGCGTAAGCGAACGTATCCAACGACGGATGATATCATGGGAGACGCATTGAAGACCGGAGGCAGACGCGTGAGGAAACTTGATGAGGTCATTGCCCGGCGACTCCGGCAACGGCCGCCGGAAGACTGTACGGTTGTGCCTAGGAGCACCCCGGTGATCGCGTTTGGGAGATTCCGAAGGGCAAGAGTCGCGACGATCAGCTTGAATCCGAGCCACAGGGAGTTTGAAGAGGTTCGCGGCGAGCGTCGGTTTCACACCTTGGAGACGCTGGGCATTGCGGATTATCGGGAGTTGGGGCAAGAGCATGCGATCCGGATTCTGGATTATTGCGAAAGGTACTTTGAGCGCGGGATCTATTATGCCGACTGGTTCGACAGGGTCAACTGGATCGTGCGCGAAGCGACAGGCGCGGACTATTTTGATGGTTCGGCCTGCCATCTCGACATCAGTCAGTGGGCGACGATGACGGTGTGGAGCGGCCTGACGGCTCGGCAGCGTATGGCGATCACGAGTGAAACGGATCTCGAGGTTGTGCGGGAACTCATCGCGGAGGGGCCGTATGAAATCTTGTTATTAAATGGTAAGAAGACGGCGTTGGAGGTGCTGAACGTTCTGGGGTCCTCGTATGAGAAGAAGATCTTAAGGCACTCCCATAAGACCGAAAATGGGAGGAGGAGATCGACAGTGGAAGGCTATTTTGCGGCAATCGACACCCTCCTGGGAACCCCGTTGGGCCGAACGATCAGAATATTTGGATGGAACGTATACGCAAAATACGCGGGACAGGATAGTTTGGATCTCATTAAGGATTGGATTCGCGGCAGTCGTGATTTCGCTCAACACGTGCAGGTGTAATGGGGAGAAGCGAGCGTCTGTAGGGTCGGCGTCAGTCCATCGAAAACCTGCAGAAGGAGGGAAAGCCGTGTTGGATTCTGCCACGATACGACAGACCGTCTCCATGCTCAAAGCGGGTCAACTTTCTACGCCTGAACTGGCCAAGGACACGGAGCGGCAGATTCGCGACTGGGAACCGTTCGTTGAGGCTTTCGTCGATATCGATCGGTCTGCATGGAAAGTCTTTGGCGAAGCACGAAAGATCATGATTTAAACAACCTATCAAAACAGGTAAAATAGCCTGGGGAATGTCCGATGGGAACACATTTGTGGAGATAAACGGAGAGGGTTCAGGGTGTGTATCGTCTCTATAAATCGAAGGGATTGAAGTGAGTGTGCGATCCGCATCCGCGTCATCGAGTGTAACAATCAATGCAGCTTGGTTGCAGCAGTGGTTGAATCATCCATTCCGGGAGCCTGTGATAGTCGGAATGTTAGCCATGGTGATCGGTGTCATCGGCGGGCTTGGGGCTATCATTTTTCGATTTCTCATCCACGTTCTTTTTTCACTCTTTCATTTGCCTGTTGTTGCAGACTCTCCGTGGCGCGCTGCGATTCCTGCCGTTGGTCTTGTGTTGGTGGGTGGCATCACTTATTTTTTTGCCCGCGAAGTGAAGGGGCATGGCGTTCCACAGATCCTCGAATCCCTCGCTCTGCGCGGAGGAAAGATTCGTCCGCGCGTTGCCTTTTTTGGCATCCTGGCGCCCGCTATCACGATTGGATCGGGAGGATCTGTTGGTCGCGAAGGACCGATCGCACTGATTGGGGGCGCATTTGGATCTCTTGTCGGACAATCCTTAAAGTTGCCCGACAAATATACTTCGTTGCTGCTCGCCTGTGGTTCCGCTGCGGGGATCGCTGCGACGTTCAACGCCCCGATCGCCGGCGGCTTCTTCGGACTTGAAGTCATCCTGGGCAGCTATGCCATGGGGGCCATCATGCCAGTTTTTCTGTCAGCGGTGACCGGAGCGACGGTGTTTGACGCCTTCATGGGCAACAAGGCGGTGCTTGCGACGACGCATTATCAGGTGATTCACCCCGTCGCCCTCCTATTTATGATTGTGCTCGGCCTGATTGCCGGGGTTCTGGGCATCGCGTACTCGAAGGGTCTGACATGGATCGAGGATATCGTGCAAGACTGGACAGCGCCATTTTGGGTAAAAAACATAGCTGGCGGCCTATTCGTTGGCGTGCTCGGCCTCTTTATACCGAATGTCCTCGGTGTCGGGTATCCGAGCATTCACGCTGCGTTGTCAGGCGAATTGGCGGTCGGGACACTCCTGCTCCTGTTTGCATTCAAATACGTGGCTACCTTGACCACGATAGGCGCGGGTGGATCGGGCGGCGTTTTTGCGCCTTCGTTATTTCTTGGCGCCATGCTCGGAGGGTTATACGGTGATGTGTTGAGGCGCCTGTTTCCCGCAGTGATTCCTCACCCTGAGATCTACGCCATCGCCGGCATGGGCGCGATCTTTGCAGCGGCAGCTCAGGCTCCGTTCGTCGCCATTACCATTTTGCTTGAGGTGACGGGAGATTATCAGTTGACGCCGGTTGTGATTGCCGCCTGTATCACGGCTTACGTTGTCCATGGGGTGATTACCCGGGACTCGATGTACACAGTCAAACTCTCGCGCCGAGGCATTCGCATCCTGCGCGGCAATGAGGTGCGCCCGACGGAACGGATCGCAGTCAGTTCGGCGATGGCGCCTCCCAGCGCGAGATTGTCACCGACAGACACAGTCGCAAAAGCCCACCAGGTGTTAACAGCCTTACGCGATCACGAGACGATCATCACGGATCAACAAATGAGACTGTTGGGTGTCGTAACCATAGACGATATTCGCCAGCAGTATGAAACAGGGTCTACTGCCCAACCGATCTCGACGGTGATGTCTTCTACCGTTCATACCATTCGTCCCAATCAGACCTTGGAAGATGCGATGAGACTGTTTACTTTCTACGATGTATCGCTGTTGCCCGTTGTGGACGAAGCGCAAAAAACAGTATGCGGAGTTCTCACGCAGCGCGACGTCATGCGCGCATACAATTCGTTTACCCTGCACTCCACGGAATCCACGGCAAAGATTCAGCAGTTGCAGGAGACTTACGGCGACGGGGGTGAGTTTGCTTCCGTTCGTTTGGACTCGCGAAGCCCGTTTGTCAATCACGCGTTGTCGCGGCTGAATCTGCCGATGCAAGTCGTGGTGGTGTCCATCCAACGACAGGGCCAGGTGCTGGTTCCTCATGGTACGACGATGCTGCATGAGGGTGACGATATACTGTTGTTTGTTTCTCCTGCAAGAGATGTGGAAACCGTCACGCGTCAGTTTCGCGGAGGCACAGTGTAGACTGGTTCACGGATGAGTCTGGAGAAGACGGTTATTGCGGCGCTTATTTTTGTCTGCCAGCGAAGCGAAATGGACCTGCGCGTCATGTCAGTTCGCGTATGGGTGAGTAGAGAGCGATCAGCACCTCCACAGCTTTTGTGCCTGCTGCAAGAAGGAAAACTGCTGCAGGGTCAAAGGTGTGGGTCAACAGTCCGCCGAGCAATGCGCCGATCGGCATGGCGACTCGGGTGAGAACCCGCGAAAAGCTGAGGACCCGGCCCAGCATGTGCGGCGGCACCGTCTTCTGCCGCACCGATGCGCTGATCACCGACCAGGCGACGTTGCAGGCGGCGACCATGGCAAATCCCAACCCTGGAGCCAACCAGAAGCGGGAGAACGCCGCGAGCAAGAATCCGGTTACGCCGAAGGCGAGTAGCGACGGGATCAGGTTTCTCTTTTGACAGCGCTTGTCCAGCGGGACGACGGCGACGCTGCCGATCAGCGCGCCAAGGCCCAGAAGGGCATAGATCACGCCGCTTCGGTCGGCGTTAAGCCGCAGCGAGTCGCGAAGATCATACATCAACACAGCCGCCGCCGCACTGTACCCGAAGTTGCCGATGGCAGCTTGCAGAGATAGAGTGCGGTTCAACGGGCTCTTAACCAACCAACGAAACCCGTCCAGCATGTCCTTGAGAACATGACCTCTGTCGGACAAATCATTGTGCCTTTGGAAGACCGGCATCCGCAAAAGAGTCAGAAAGGTTGCGCCAAAAGAGAGAACATCGAACCATAGGGTTTGATATCCTCCGATGGCTGCGATGAGGACGCCAGCCAAAGCGGGTCCCATCATGCTGGCCAAATGGGTTGCGCTTCGATGGGCAGCGTTCGCCCTGGTCAGGTTGTCCCCGACCATTTCAGGAATGGTCGCCATTGTCGCCACGTCAAACACCATGGTCAGGAGAGCCAGCAAAAACGAGACCGCATAGAGATGCCAAACTCTCAGAATGCCCGCCATGTGAAGAATCGGGATCAGCGCCACCAGTCCGGCTCGCATCATGTCGGCCGCCATCATCAGCTTACGGCGATCCAAACGGTCGAGATACACGCCAATGAAAGGACCAAACAACACGATCGGCAAGACTTCTGTGGCATAAAGAGAACTCATCACCAGAACGGAGCGGGTGAGCTCGTAAGCAATCCAAGGGATCGCCAATGTGTACAGTGCGTCCCCCAGATGGGAAACGGTCAAACCGCCGAGAAATATCGTGAACCGACTGGGCAGCCGTGCGAAGAGCGAGATCTTGCCCTTAAGCGCACCCAATGCATTGCGCACTCCATATCACCCCCTATGACGGTTCATCGGTTGCGATGCCTTCGTTTCGCCGCCGCTTGCCTGAAAGCCCCGTAAAGCCCCAGGCGAAAGGGCTCGGGGGAGTGGTTCAGAGCACTCCGGAAGTCCAAACACCGTAAGCGCCAAATGCCAAAATGACGACGCCTGAAATCTGGTTGACGCGTCTTAACGTCCTCGGATGGAATTTATCTCGGGAGAGACTGGTCAAACCACTGAGCACGAACCACCAAACTGCGGAACCAAGGAAAACTCCGAGCACGGTTGTCGTTGCAGCGATGTAGTCGTTTGTTGAACTTGCCACGCCCAGTCCTGCAAATACAGCGACGAACGAGAGAATGGTCATGGGATTCGTAAGGGTAAGCAGAAACATCGATGTGTAACTCCAGAACAGACCCTGGTTGCCGGGCCTTGTTGCGGCGGCATGTTCTGTGGGCTTGGACAGCAGTCCTCGAATCCCCAACGCCAGCAACAAAACGCCCCCAATGAGGTGGATTCCGGCCCGCTCTCTGACCAGAAAATTTGAGATGACATCCAAGCCAAATCCTGCGATGCTCCCGTAAATGGCATCGGCCGTGGCGGCCCCCAGACCACTGACAAATCCGGCAATACGTCCGCGCAACAGCGTGCGCTGGATGCATAGTAGACCAACCGGACCCACGGGCGCCGCAATAGAAATGCCAATGATGAGTCCTTTGAGTAAGAAGTCGATGGATCGCACTTCCTTCTGTCACTTTTTAGTACTTTCCAGCCATGAATCCCCCAACCGAAGGCGGGTCAGTCAAAATCGGCGGAGTCGGGGTTTCCTTGCAGGTATCCAGGACAATCGTCGTCCGTGTACGAATGACACCGGGCAAGTCTTTCAAATTGTTGCTGATGACCCGATCCAAATCCCGAGCGCCTCTGCATCGAACCTTAAGCAGGTAGTCGTCGTCGCCGGCAATGTGGTGACATTCCTGAACCTCCGCCAAGTCGCTTACGCGTGCCAAGAACGGCGCACGATGTGCGGGACGTTCGAGAGTGACTGCAACAAACGCTGTCAATCCACAGCCCACCGCTTCTGGATCGATCAACGCGGCGTAACCCCTGATCACCCCCCGTTCTTCCAGGCGATGTACTCGATCTGCTGCAGCGGGTCCAGACAGTCCCAGCAGGATCGCCAGTTCTGCCCATGTGGTGCGTCCGTTCACCATCAGTTCCGCGATCACCTTCGAATCCAATGTATCCAAATCGATTCACCTTCCATTTGATTATACATTACAATATTATTCTTCGATTCTAATGTCAATACAAGGTATTCCGGTTTTATGACCGCATAGAAGAGACGCACCGATGTGCTGGATAAAATATCTGCGACCTGGTACATTTCGATCGTAAGGGTTGGTGGGGGGTTGTGTCCATTGTTCGCGCTTGACCTTCTCCCTGGGGGAGGGTGTAGGGTTGAGAGGGTGTCAATGCCTGTGGAGGTGTTGAGAAATGAACGTGCTGAGATATACCGTAGGGGAATTGGCGAAACGATCGGGTGTGAGCGCCCGCATGATTCGTCGATTTGACGCAGTGGGTCTGCTGAAGCCTGGCGAGCGATCTGGCGCCGGATATCGCCTCTATCAAGAGGCGGATGTCCACAGGCTCGACTTGATCGTCGCTTTGCGCGCTGTTGGTTATGGGATTCGGGAAATTCGAAAAATCCACTATAATCGATCGCGGCGCTGCCCATCTTGTACCGACAAATCCCGTTCTGTACGCCCCAGTTCCCGTTAGCCAAGTCTCGACGATATCCTCCAGGGCTGTACAGAGGCCGAAACAAAAAAGACAAGCAACCGGCTGTCCTCTCAACAGAACCACCGTTGCTTGCCCTTTCGCGATCGCGGGCTATTTTTGCCGGTCCGGGTTGCCGGTTACCCGCCGAAAGGCGTCGCCCGCGCTCCGGCCAAGCTCTTTTGTCGCGTCGACGACTCCCTCTACCGCCGATTCGCCGCTATCGCGCATTCGACCGTCGGCAGCCGCTTGCGTAGCGTTCTTTGCTCCTTTTGCCAGGCTTTGCCCAGCGTTCTTGAAATGGTTTTCGTCATTCACAGTTGATCACCTCTGGCCTTACTATGCCCGAATCTGTTCGCGTCATGCGCATTCTGTCCAATCCGCGTAATTGCGAAGCGTTTAGCCGAGGGAGCGTTCATTGTCTTCTACTGAACGTGTTTCTCTTTACCCTCCCAAAAGGGTTGGCGAATAACATACTTCTGCAGCTTGCCTGTCGACGTCCGGGGAAGCACGTCAACGAACCGGAACTCTTTCGGAACTTTAAAGTGTGCGAGGCCTGACCGACAAAACTCGTTTAATTCCTGTGCGGTCGCGGACATGCCTGGTTTCAACACGATCAAGGCGACGGGCACTTCCCCCCACTTTTCATCGGGTTTCGCAACCACCGCCACGTCTGCCACCGCAGGGTGTTTGTACAGATAACCCTCGACCTCAATGGAAGAGACGTTTTCGCCGCCGGAAATAATGACGTCCTTCAAGCGATCCACAATCTCGATATAGCCATTCTGGTAAACCTTCGCCAGGTCGCCTGTATGGAACCAGCCGTCGCGAATACATTTGTCCGTTTCTTCGGGTTGTTTATAATAACCGTCCATGACAACGTTCCCGCGCGCGACAATTTCCCCGATCTCCATTCCATCCCAGGCCACTTCTGTTCCATCAGTGCGAACAACACTTGTCTCCCCGCTGAACACCATTTCTACGCCTTGATATGCTTTCAGCGCAGCCTGGGCCGAATCATCGAGGCGGTTAAACTCATCTCTCCACTCGCAA
>JAJZEE010000044.1 GCA_021805735.1 Bacillota bacterium | reverse complement strand
TTCCGATCTCGGAGAACAAAGTACGACCGGACAGAGTGATCAGTCTCAAAAACAGGCGGCTGGAAAACCAACCTATCCCGACATAAAAACCATGGTCTTGGACATCCTGCACAGCAAAGAAGGCATGACCACTTTAAAGGATACCATGTCCAGCCCTGAATTCAAACGATCGGCGGCCATCACAGAGGTCGATGTACAGGCTGCGCTGGAGAAGGCACTCTCACAAGGGCAAAACAAGTCGTTTCTCAGCAGCCATAGGAAAGACACCAAATTTGCGGCGGCCGTTGTTCAGTCCTCGCGCCCGCAAATGGTGGAAATTCAAAAAGGACTCATGCATGATCCTGAATATCAGAAAGAGCTATTGACTCTCATGCAATCACCGGAGTTTCAGCAATCGCAATTCGAACTGTTAAAGAGTCCTGAGTATCGTAAAGAGATCATGAAGATCATGACCGAGGCTCTGCAGGAGCCCACGTTTCGTCTGCTGTTTATGGACAGCATGAAAGAGGCGGTCAAGGCGGCGGGCGGCGGCGACAAGCAAAAGATGGGACAGCAACAGCAGGGAAAAGGCAGTAAAAAAGGTGGGCAGGATAAGAAGGAAAAAGGAGGCAGCGAAGGCGGAGGCGGAGGCGAAGAGAGCGGCGAAAGCGGCGGAGGGGAAGGGAGCGAAAGCGGCGAAAGCGGCGGTAGCAGCAGCAGTGGCGACGGCAGTTGACGGGGGCAAGCTCACGCGGGCGCAGCGGGCGGGTGTGGCAGCAGCTTCGCGCCACACCCGCCCTGCGAGCCAGTGATTACTCCATTGCCGCCAGGGGTTTTTTGACTCCGGGCGACATGTCGACAGGCAACTTTCGCTTGCCAATGAAGAATACTGCGACCAAGGCGATCAACCCGATGATCGCGGCTGCTCCGAACGCGTCCTGCATCCCCTTCTGAAACGCGAGCTGTTCCAGTATATTGGCAAGATGGGACACTTCACTCGCGCTTGTGGCGCCATATACACTCTGGGGCTGGCCGAGGTTCATGCCCTGCAGGGCAGGTACCGTCACCCGATTGGCCAATTCGATGAAATGCGACGTGGAGTTTGTCTGCATGACTGTGCTCAGGTAGGCCGTGCCGATGGAACCGGCGACGTTGCGCATGGTGGTTAGCAGCGCCGTCGCGCGGCTGATGATCGCGTGCGGTACGTCATTCATGCCCGCAGTGGACAGTGGCATCATCGAGAGACCCATACCGGCCTGCCTGAACATGTAGATCACCATGATGGCCCCAAACGTCCATTCGTAATTAAGGCCGATTAACTCAACGGTGGTGACAAGCGCGATGAAGAGTCCGGCGATCCCCAGCGGACGGGCGCCGATGCGATCAAACAGATAGCCGCTGATCGGCATGAGTATTCCGGTGACGATTGCTCCGGGCAATGTCAGCAGACCTGTCTGCAACGGCGTCAGTCCGAGCCCATCCTGAAGAAATATCGGCAGGATAAAGAGGGCCCCCAGCATGGCAACACTCATCAGACTGCTGGAAATGATCGATACCGTATAGACCTTGCGCTTAAACAGCCGCAAATCGAGCATCGGATTCTTGGAAGTCAGCTCGATGGCTACGAACATCGTCAGTAGGATGCCCGCCGCAACGAACAGCGATATGATGGTCAGTGACCGCCAGCCGTCCGTAGGTCCTTCCGACAGCGCATAGAGCAGACTGAAAAACCCCAGGATGGATGTCAGCAGGCCGGGCAGGTCCAGGCTTTCCGTCGGCCTCCCTTTGAATCCCGGAATGGCTGCGGCAACCATGAAGAAACTCATGATGCCAATCGGTACATTGATATAGAAAATCAGACGGAAGTCGACGTATTCGACCAGGTAACCACTCAGCGTCGGTCCGAGCGCCGGGGCGAACATCAGCGCAATCCCCCAGATGCCCATAATCGTTCCCCTACGCTCAGGCTTCGACAGAGAGAACAGGATGGTCATGCTCACTGGCATGAGCATGGCCCCGCCCACCGCCTGGATGATCCGGAACATGATGAGAGCGTCAGTGCTCCAGGCAAGCCCGCATAGGGCCGATCCTGCAGTAAAGATCGTCAGTGCGATCAGATAGATGCGCTTTTGTCCGAAACGATCCCCCAGATATCCACTGACAGGAGTCAGCATCCCCGTTACGAGCAGATAAGCGGTGATCACCCACTGAATCTCGTTTTGCGTGGCATTGAAGACGGACATCATCTTGGGGATCGCGACGTTCACAACCGTGGTGTCCAGGATAGCCATAAATACGCCCAGAACGACAGCGAACAACGCCGGAAAACTGATGCCAAAACGCTCTTTAAACGACATCGGAAAACCTCCTTTCAGGCAATACAGCGTCTCATGACTCAGGCGTTGCTGTTAATGTGAATCACTACCGATGCGCTCATGCCCGGAACCAGCGCCTTACCTGCATAGCCGCCATTCAGAGAGATGACAACGGGAATGCGCTGTACGACGTTTGTATAGCTTCCCTGCGCGGCGGTCGTGTTTGGAATAATCGAGAACACGGAATTCGTCGTGTTGCCGATTGTTTGCACGGTGCCCTTGAAATCAGTGTTTGGAATACCGTCTATGTAGACATCGACGGTCTGTCCGACGCTCACATGACGAATCTCCGTTTCAGGCACATTGGCCGTTATATTCAGGTTGCCGAGGTTCACGACCTGCGCAAGCACCTGGCCCGGTTGCACGATTTGACCTGGAGACGCGGTATTTTGAATAATGGTGCCACTGATCGGCGATGTCACTGATTCAAAGTTCGACAACTTGCGCGCCGCAGTGCGATCATGCGAGACAAGAGCGCCCAATCCAGGATTCATGGCCAACACCGACTGGTTCGCCTCGGAACCGAGCAGATCTCCCTGATTGACGGTGCTGTTCAACGCTGCGTACCAGTGATTCAGTTTCCCTGCGAAAGGCACGGTGATCGGTACGATTTGACCCGTAACCTGAGCATCGTTCGTCGTCACGTAGTTGGTCGTTCCGATGTAGTAGAAATATCCACCAAGAATCAGAGCAAACAACACGATGATGACGATGATATTGATTAATACAACCCGAACAACACTCGTTGCCGCCATATGATCTCACTCCACTCCCTTAGACTGGTGCCGCCGGATGAGGCTATAGGCCTAGTTGCGATAGATGGACACTTGCGCCGACATGCCCGGCATCAATGTTTTGCCCTCCGAACCGGCAATCGAAATATACACTGGAACACGTTGCGTTTCCTTGTTAAAGGTGCCCGACAGACTGGTGTTTGGAATTCCGTTTGTGATAACGGCCGATGCGCTGCCGATCTGCGTGACTGTTCCTGAAAATGTGGTGTTTGGAAACGCGTTGATCGTGATATTAACGGTCTTTCCTACCGCGACATTGTTGATTTTCGTCTCCTGCACGTTCGCCACAATCTGCAGATTGTTCAGGTTAACCATATAGCCCAGCGGCTCTCCCGGAACGACAGTTTCACGGTCTACAGCGATGTTTTGTACAATCGTGCCTGTGATTGGCGCTGGCAGGTCTGTAGTTCCCGTGATTCCATCAACCGTTCCCAGCAGAGTATTCTTGTTCACGGTCTTTCCCACAGTGGCATGCCAGTCAGTCAGCGTGCCATCCCCCGGCGCAGTCAAGGGGACAATGGTTCCCTGTACGCTTGCATCGCCTGTTGACACATAAGTTTGTTGCTGATAGACATACCAACCGCCTCCGATCACGATGATCAGAAAGGCGATGATTCCGATGATAGATAAACTGATGACCCGTGCTTTTGCCATACATAATGCCTCCTCGATGATCCTGCTAAGTGGCAGCGGTCTCCGTTCCATATGCGGATACGATGGTTTCGACCAATGCGGCTGCGATCCTTTCATTCGTCAGATGCTGCGTAATCTCCACCGGCGCTCGTCGACGCATCGCCAGTGTGGAGTGCAATGTCACCATGACGATCTGAGCCACGATCTGCGTGTCCGCGCTGCGCATGCGGCCCTGCTCCTGCAAAGCGGCAAAATACTGCAGCAGGCGCTTTCGGATCTGCCAGGAAACTTGCATCAGCGGTTCCGCGATCTCTGGATGGGAATGGGATTCTGCAAATCCGAGCATTAAAATATCGCTGTGTTGAGTCACCTGCAAAAGGTGCTCCGTCACGAAAGCGGCGAATCCAGAACGAAAACTCATCGTCAGGTACTGATCGACCGCCTCCGGGATTTCCATCGCCCTTACTGCGTGCTGGACCGCGATGCGCAGCAGATCCAGTTTGCTGCCGAAGTGGCGGAACAGAGTGACTTCATTGACGCCCGCGCGTTCAGCGATCGCTCGGGTGCTTGCCCCCTTGTATCCGTTTTGCGTGAATTCTTTCAGCGCCGCCTCGATGATGCGCGCGTGTGTATCCGCCTCACCAGACAGGGGTGATTCAATCATCGACACACTCCCCCCCAAAACAGACATGCATGTAAGCTATCACTTGCGCAAGCATGTGCTTGCATTATACCCAATATCGATTGCTAATTTCAAGCAGTTTATTTCGACAAAAAATCAAACAGCGCCTGAGTCGCACTCCGGCACTGTTGAACACGTTGCTCTGTGTGGAATGGCATGCGGGAAGTCTGGACTGCGCGCCCTTCCTGCGCCCGACGCGTTGCCTCGCTGTCTAGGCTTTCGTCACAGTCTTGACCCGCAACTCAGCGCGTTTCACCAGAAGACTTGCAAGATTGTCAAACACCTCCGCCTGTTCGGAACCGTCAGGAAAGAGACCATTCCCGCTCTGTGCAACCGCGAGAGGTATTTGCGCCACCAAATCGGTTCCCAGAGCCTTCGCCGCCTGATGACCACCCCCGTTTCCGAACAGGTAGGTTTTTTCGCCACAGTGCCCACATGCGTAGTAGGCCATATTTTCCACGACGCCGAGTATGTCGTGATTCACTTGCCGCGCCATCAGACCGGCGCGCACAGCCACGTCAGCCGCGTTTGGATGCGGTGTGGTGATGATCAGTTCACGACTCTTTGGCAGCATGCTGTGAACGTCGAGGGCCACATCGCCCGTTCCCGGCGGCAGGTCCAGCAACATGACATCCAGATCGCCCCAATGAACCTCCTGGAAAAAATTGCGCAACATCTTTCCGAGCATCGGACCACGCCAAATGACGGGTCGGTTTTCCGGCACAAAAAACTGCATGCTGACAACTTTAACGCCATGTGTCTGAACGGGCATGATCAAATTTGAGACTACGGCGGGTTTGATATCCGCAATGCCAAAAATCTTAGGCAAAGAGAAACCGTAAATGTCTGCGTCGACCACCCCGACCCGGTAACCAGCCCGCGCCAGCGCCACTCCCAGATTGGCAGTCACCGTGGACTTGCCAACGCCGCCCTTGCCGCTGGCGACAGCGATGAACGTCGTGTCGGCGTCAGGCCGCAGAAGCGGCGGTACAGTTGCCTGCTGGTCGTTGCCGCGCAGTTTGGCGGCGAACCGTTCCCGCTCTTCATCTGTCATGGTTCCGATCACCACCTGGGCCTCTGTGACACCTTTCACCGACAGAACGGCCTCGCGCACCTGCCGTTCGATAACCGTACGAAGCGGGCACCCGTGGATGGTTAAAAGAACTTCGACACCCACTCGACTCCCAACGATATCAATTGTTTTGACCATGTCCATTTCGACTATGCTCTTGTGCACTTCGGGGTCTTCCACAACGCGAAGGGCCTCCAGAATGGCCTCGCGCGTCACCTGTGAACCTGCCATGATATAGCCTCCCATCTCTGCTTCTATAGTGCATTGTAACACTCTCCCCGTCGCCCGGCGCACACCGCGCTTGTCCGGTTTCAGACAAAAAAGCATCCCGGTTCGGGATGCCCATTATTCTGAACAAGCAGTCTATCGTTTGGAGAACTGGGGCGCGCGCCGCGCAGCCTTCAGCCCATATTTTTTGCGCTCTTTCATACGCGCGTCACGGGTTAACAGACCTTCCCGCTTGAGCACAGGACGCAGATCTGGATCCACCTTAAGCAAAGCGCGCGCAATACCATGCCGAATCGCGCCTGCCTGCCCTGATATACCGCCGCCGCGCACATTGGCGATCACATCGTAACGTCCAAGCAACTCAGTAAGAAGCAATGGCTGCTTCACGATCAATTTCAAAGTTTCGAGACCAAAGTAGTCATCCATGGTACGATGATTGATCTCTACCTGACCTTCTCCGGGCAACAGGCGAACCCGCGCGACGGACGTTTTGCGGCGGCCAGTGCCCCAATATTGTAGCTGTGCCAAGCGAAAGCACCCTCCTTAATTGTAATGGCCAAGCCAAACACCCCATACTCACTCGGCCAGTTGCAGCGGCTCGGGTTGTTGGGCGGCATGCGGATGATCAGGTCCCGCATACACTTTCAATTTACGATACTGATCGGCGCCCAGACTGTTGTGCGGCAACATGCCTTTGACAGCCATTTCGATAATGCGTTCAGGATGTTTTTTTAGCATGTCGGCGGCCGACGTCGATTTCAGACCCCCGGGATATCCGGAATGACGATAGTACAGCTTATTCTGCAATTTCTTGCCAGTGAAAACGATCTTTTCCGCATTGATGATGATCACAAAGTCTCCCGTGTCAATGTGCGGGGTGAATTCCGGCTTATGCTTGCCGCGCAGAATTGTCGCCACTTCCGTCGCCAAGCGACCAACACGTTTGCCAGTGGCGTCAACAATGTACCACTTTCGCTCCACAGAGCCCGGTTTGGCCATATAGGTCGTTCGCATGGATTTGCCCTCCTCATTCAAAAATAACGTTCAAAGCACTGAAAGTCAGTCTATCGCAGCACTCTTGCAACCGTCAAGCGCAACTCGCTAGTCACACGCTCATTCCAGTTCAATCGCGCCGCAATCATCTGGTCCTGCCGGCCACCCTGGATCTGAAGAGTAGGCAATGCGCGTCAGACAGAGTCCATGCGCGGGAGCCGTGAATCCAGCCGCGCGTCGATCCCGCCGCGCCAGAATATCCGTCATCGTTCCCGGAGCTCTGGAACCGAGGCCTACCTGGAGCAGCGTACCTACAATAATCCTGACCATGTTGTGCAAAAATGCATTGCCCGCGACATCGATGTACAACTGATGGTTGTCGCCGCCAGCGATGAAGATGCCATGGACCTTGCGCACCTTGGACTCCTGTTGCGCCCTTGCCGCGCAAAAGGTTGTAAAATCGTGTTCGCCCTCCAGTTGCGCAGCCGCCATTCTCATGGCCTCCAGATCGAGCGGCCGGCGTTCGTGCAATGCGAACCGCCTGGTGAAGATGTCAGGCATGGGCGCTGTATCGATTGTGTATCGATACTGTTTCCAAAGAGCGTCATGGCGGGCATGAAACCTGTTTTCGACCGGGATCGCGCTGACCAACACAATGTCCTGCGGCAACCAGGCGCGCAGGATATAGGACAACTGCGTCACCGGTATGCGCCCATGGGGCAAGACGAAGTGCAACGCCTGACATCTCGCGTGAACACCACTGTCGGTTCGGCTGGCTCCGACGGTTTCCACCGCGCATCCCCATAACAATTGCATGACTCGTTCCACTTCGCCTTGCACCGTTCGCAGATTTCGTTGCCGCGCAAAACCGTGAAAGTCCGTGCCGTCATAAGAGATGATGCATTTGATCTTCTGCATAGTTCCCGGTTGAACCTATTCGACGAGTTCGATATACACCATCTCAGTGGCATCGCCGCGCCGCGGTCCCAATTTGAGGATGCGGGTGTATCCGCCCTGGCGATCAGCAAAGCGAGGTCCGATCTCGGAGAACAGTTTTTGTAACACGTTCTGCCGTTCTTCGCCTTTTATTGCCTCCGGGCTTACATAACGGGCGGCCAGTCGGCGGGAATGCAGATCGCCCCGTTTCGCGAGTGTAACCATCTTGTCTGCCAGTTTGCGCAGTTCCTTCGCCTTAGCTTCCGTCGTGCGGATGCGTTCATACATGAACAGATCCGTCACCAGACTGCGAAACAGCGCTTCGCGCGATCCGGTGCGGCGATTCAATTTGCGGTAACTCACAACCGAGCCCTCCTTTGGACAGAATAATGCCGTTTTCCAAGCCGCGCTATTCCTCGGGTCGCAGGCCCAGGCCCAGCCGTTCCAGTTTCTCCTGCACTTCTTCCAGCGACTTGCGGCCGAGATTACGGACCTTCATCATTTCCTCTTCCGTTTTGGCGCACAGTTCCTGGACCGTATTGATACCGGCGCGTTTGAGACAGTTATAGGACCGGACGGACAAATCAAGTTCTTCGATCGTCATCTCCAGCACCTTGTCGCGGCGTTCGTCACCGCGCTCAGCGGGCGCCTCGTGACTGCGTACGCGATCGGTCAGCCCCATAAAGAGATACAACTGGTCCATCAGGATGCTGGCGGCGAGGCTCACGGCTTCATCGGGATGCACGCTGCCGTCGGTCCAGACCTCGAGAGTCAGTTTGTCGTAATCAGTAATCTGACCGACACGGGTGTTCTCCACCTGATAGTTTACGCGGTAAATCGGAGCGAAAATGGAGTCAATTGGCAATACGCCAATTTCCTGTTCCTCCCCTTTGTTCAAATGGGCTGGAATGTATCCACGCCCATTGCGGGCGGCGATTTCAGCGTAAATGCGCGCGCCCGGAGCCAGGGTGGCAATGTGCAGCTCAGGATTGAGGATCTCAACGTCCGAATCGGCGCGAATGTCGCCGGCCCTAATCTCCCCACCCTCATCCGCTTCAATGATGAGTTTTTTCACGTCATCAGAATGAATCTTCAGCGCAAGACGCTTCACA
This sequence comes from Bacillota bacterium, assembly GCA_021805735.1. Classification (GTDB taxonomy): domain Bacteria; phylum Bacillota; class Bacilli; order Alicyclobacillales; family SLC66; genus JAKADD01. The sequence goes on along the minus strand of JAJZEE010000044.1, from coordinate 20,666 downwards.
TTCAGGATTACTTCTGTGGTATCTTCGACTACCCCGGGAATCGTGGAGAATTCGTGCAGAACGCCTTCGATTTTTACCGATGTAGCAGCCGCTCCTGACAGCGAAGAAAGGAGGATTCGCCGCAGCGAATTGCCAAGAGTCGTGCCGTACCCTCTTTCGAGCGGCTCTACGATAAACTTGCCATATTTCCCGTCTTCACTCAAGGTTTCTGTTTCGATCCGGGGTTTTTCAATATCGATCATCCTCATAACCCTCCCTCAGGGCGACGCCAGTGCGCAGGATAAGCCCATTCGTACGCCATGGCCATACTGCGGGCTTAACGCGAATAGTACTCAATGATAAGCTGCTCTGCTACCGGCACGTCAATCTCTTCACGCGCTGGCAAACGCGCGACGCGGCCAGTGCGAGCGATCATGTCGCGCTCAAGCCACGCTACCACAGTCTTGCTTTCCGCAGCTTCCAGCAAGTCCTTGAATTTCGGCGATAAAGCGCTCTTTTCGCGCAACGAAACCGTTTCGCCTACCTTCAATTGATACGATGGAATGTCTACACGGCGACCGTTGACCGAAAAGTGGCCATGTTTGACGAGTTGGCGCGCCTCCGGGCGGGAAGCGGCAAACCCCAGACGGTAGACAACATTGTCGAGACGGGTCTCAAGCAGTGCCAGCAACCTGTCGCCGGTAATTCCCTTTTGTCTCGCTGCCTGTTCATAGTAAGCGTGAAACTGTTTTTCCAGCACGCCATATACGCGCCGCGCTTTTTGTTTCTCCCGCAATTGCAGACCGTATTCGCTTGTACGCTTGCGCCCTTGGCCGTGTTGACCCGGCGCGTAGCCGTGGCGGTCAAACGCGCATTTGTCCGTGTAGCAACGTTCGCCCTTCAAGTACAGCTTGACGCCTTCGCGGCGGCAAAGCCGACATACGGAATCGGTGTATCTCGCCATTCTAGTATGCACACCTCCTGGTAGGATTATGCGGTTCACGCATAGAATCACCGCGCACCGCATATACTGATCGGTTCTGGGTCACACGCGGCGTCGCTTTGGCGGGCGGCAACCGTTGTGAGGGATTGGCGTAACGTCCTTGATCGCCGACACTTCAAGACCCGCTGCCTGCAGCGAACGGATGGCGGCCTCACGACCCGCTCCAGGTCCTTTCACGTACACCTCGACCGTTTTCATGCCATGTTCCATCGCCGTCTTTGCGGCAGACTCCGCTGCCATTTGAGCGGCGAACGGGGTGCTCTTGCGGGAGCCCTTAAAGCCGAGAGCGCCGGAACTCGCCCAACTGAGGGCATTGCCGGTCGTGTCCGTGATGGTCACAATCGTGTTGTTAAAGGTCGACCGAATGTGCGCGATCCCGGTTTCAATATTTTTTCTGTCACGGCGTTTGGGCCGTGCCGCAGCCGCGGATTTGCGCTTTACCTTAGTCGCCACAAAAACGCCTCCTTATTTCTTCTTACCGGCTACTGTGCGTCGCGGACCCTTGCGGGTACGGGCGTTCGTCTTGCTGCGCTGACCCCGAACCGGCAGACCCTTGCGATGGCGCATACCCCGGTAAGAACCGATTTCGATCAAGCGTTTGATGTTCAAAGCTACCTCGCGGCGAAGATCCCCTTCAACCTTTAAGGTCTTGTCAATCTCGTCACGGAGTTTCTGGACCTCTTCCTCCGTCAGGTCGCGAACGCGGGTGTCCGGATTCACGCCTGTCTTGTTGAGAATGACGTTCGCTGTGGAGCGGCCAATTCCAAAGATATACGTCAGGCCAATTTCAATTCGCTTTTCGCGAGGCAAGTCAACGCCTGCGATACGAGCCATTCACTGCACCTCCCACTTATAGTCCGCCACGATTGTGGTCTAGCCTTGTCGCTGTTTGTGTTTCGGATTCTCGCAAATCACCATGACATTCCCCTTGCGCCGAATGATCTTGCACTTCTCGCAAATGGGTTTAACAGACGGACGCACTTTCATGGTTCAGACCTCCTTGCGTCAGACTCCACGTGAATTGCACACGTCACTTGTATCGGTACGTGATCCTGCCCCGCGTCAAGTCGTATGGTGACAATTCTACCGTAACGCGGTCGCCAGGTAAAATCTTAATGTAATTCATACGGATTTTACCTGAAACGTGGGCCAAAATCTTGTGACCGTTCTCCAGTTCAACGCGAAACATCGCGTTTGGCAGTGGTTCGATCACCTTACCTTCAACTTCGATGACATCGTCTTTGGCCATCGGCAAGTCCCCCTTCAAACTTCACGGCTTAGTGAATACGTCTGGTTTCTAAAGAACGGTCAGCAGCACTGGTCCATTGTCGTCCACCGCCACGGTATGCTCAAAGTGGGCGCATAGTGAGCCATCTTCGGTGACCACAGTCCAATTGTCAAGGAGAGTGCGAACATCCGGTCCACCTGCGTTGACCATAGGTTCGATGGCCAGAACCATGCCCGCTTTCAGCCGCGGCCCCTTGCCAGGCGGGCCGAAATTCGGGATTTGCGGCGCTTCGTGCATCTCCCGACCAATACCGTGACCGACGTATTCCCGGACGATCGACATACCTTTTGGCTCCACATAGCTCTGAATCGCGTGCGAGATATCCGACAGACGATTGCCGACCATTGCGCGTTTAATGCCTTCGTACAGAGATGCCTCTGTCATGTCCAGCAACCGCTGCGCCTCTTGCGAAATGGAACCAACCGCGTAGGTGTACGCCGAGTCGCCATGATAGCCTTTGAAAAAGGCGCCGATATCCACAGACACGATATCGCCCTCGTGCAACTCCCGATTCCCGGGTATCCCATGAACCAACTCTTCATTGACGGACGCGCAGATGGCGGCTGGAAAACCCTGATAGCCTTTAAATGACGGCGTCGCGCCCGCTTTGCGAATGACCTGTTCCACGACGTCGTCCAGATCTCGGGTTGTAATGCCCGGCGCCACCACGCGCTTCACTTCCGCGTGAGCCATGGCGACGATTCGCCCAGCCTCGCGCATGATCTCGAGTTCGTGCCGGGATTTGACGGAAATCATGAATGATCGCCCCGCAACGCTCGTCGTATCTCATCATACACATGTCCTATTGGACCTTCACCGTCAATTTTTCCCAACAGGCCGCGCGCTTCATAGAACTCGGCCAGCATTCCCGTGCGTTCCAGATTTTCCTGCAAGCGCACCGTGACGGGCTCCGGTCTGTCGTCCGGACGTTGAATCAATGCGCTGCCACAGCGATCGCAAGTGCCTTCAATGCGCGGCTGATGGAGCGTCACATGATAGTTCGCGCCACAGGCAGAACACACGCGGCGACCAGTCAGCCTTTGCAGAAGTTCCGCCTGGCTCACCTCCAGGTAGAGCACATGCGTCAGCGCCAGATTTTCCTCTGCCAGCATATCGTCCAGCGCCTTTGCCTGAGGCAGGGTTCGCGGGAAGCCGTCAAGCAAAAAACCGTGCCTGGCGTCCGGCTGTCCGAGACGATGGCGCACAAGGCGAATGGTCAGTTCGTCCGGCACCAGCAACCCCCTGTCAAGATACTCCTGCACTTCCTTCCCAAGCGGCGTCTTCGCGGCTTGGGCCTCGCGAAACATGTCACCTGTGGCAATGTGCGGGATTCGGAACTCTTCAGCGATGCTGACTGCCTGCGTGCCCTTTCCAGCGCCAGGCAGACCCAGAAAGACGACTTGCATACAGATACATTCCCTTCCAAGGTTGCGCCGCTAGCGAATAAAGCCTCTATAGTTCCGCTGCATGACTTGCCCTTCCAACTGACGCATTGTGTCGAGCGCTACACCAATAACGATCAAGATTGACGTACCACCGAAATAAAATGCGACTCCTGACAACCCGGTGACTCCCATGAACAGGTATGGCACCGCGGAAACCACGGCAAGGAACAGTCCTCCAACCAGCGCAAGCCGATTCATAATCCGAATGAGGTATTCTTCCGTCGGTTTACCAGGTCGAATCCCGACGATATAGCCGGCGTTCTTCTCCATTTGCTCAGCCAACTGACTGGGATTGATCTGAACAAATGTGTAGAAAAATGTGAACCCGACGATTAGCACCATTTCCGCCACGATAAAGAATGTAGACGTCGGACTGAAGGTTGTGACGACCCACTGCGCCACCCGATTACCCTGAAAGAACTGTCCAATGATAGTCGGAAAGAACAGCAGTGACGTGGCAAAAATGACTGGAATGACACCCGCCGCATTGACCTTGAACGGCAAGAACGTGCTTTGACCGCTGTATACTTTCTGACCCACCTGTTTTTGCGAATACTGCACAGGTATGCGGCGCACTCCCTGCTGCACGAAAATCACAAAGACCACGAGAATGAGCAGCCCGACGAGGATAGCGAGCACCTTCACGATATTCAGGAACAGTTGCCCCTGATGGGCGTAAAACCAATTGGTGTAGATCTGTGGGATCACGACTTCCAACCGCGAGAGAATGCTCAGGAAGATGATGATCGAAATCCCGTTGCCCACGCCCTTGTCAGTAATCTGCTCGCCAAGCCACATCAGAAATGTGGTGCCTGCCGTCAGTGTCAGAGCGATCAGAACGAAAGTCCAGATACTCGGATCCAGAATGAAGCCCGGCCCCAGTTCGCGGCTGAACGAGTAGGTCAAGGCGGTGGATTGCACCAAGCCAAGAAAGATCGTCAGATAACGCGTCCATTGGTTGAGTTTCGCGCGGCCTGTTTCGCCCTCTTTCGACCAGTCTTCCCACTGCTGGATAACTCCCATCTGCAGCAGCTGCACGATAATCGAAGCTGTCACATACGGGTATATGCTCATGGAGAAGATCGAGAAGTTGAAGAGCGCGCCGCCAGAAAATGTATTCAGCAATCCCACCACAGGACTCTTTGCCGCAATCGACTGAAGCATCGAAGCGTTGACGCCTGGCACGGGAATAACGGCGCCAATTCGATACACCGCCAGGATCATCAACGTGATGAGCAGGCGTTTGCGAAGATCTTTAGCTCGCCACAGCCGTCCGAGGCTTTGCCACATTTAGATCACCTCTGCCGAGCCGCCGGCAGCCTCAATCTTCTCTTTGGCGGCGCCTGAGAACGCGTGCGCCCGAATGGTCAGCGCCACACTCAGCTCACCTAATGCCAGGATCTTGACCCCGTCACGCTCGGCCTTGACGATACCCGCCTGTTTCAAGACTTCGGGCGTGACGACAGCGCCGCCTTCAAAACGCTCCAGATCCTTAAGATTGACAATACTCCACTCTTTCTTAAACGGAGCGTTTTTAAACCCGCGTTTTGGCAACCGACGAAACAGCGGCGTTTGTCCGCCCTCAAAGCCCGGACGCACACCTCCACCCGCGCGGGCCCACTGTCCTTTGTGTCCACGACCCGACGTCTTGCCCAAACCGGAACCGATTCCCCGACCGAGCCGCTTGCGTGATTGCCGCGATCCGGGAGCGGGCGTTAATTCATGCAATTTCATCGTTATCCCTCCAAGACCACTTTAGGCGTCGATCTCAGTCACCTGCACCATATGGGCCACCTTGTCCAACATCCCGCGAACTCCCGGGTTGTCCTCGCGCGTGACCGTCTGGTTCAGTTTGCGCAATCCCAGCGACTGCACTGTGGCGCGCTGCGATTCCGTACGGCCGATCAGACTCCGAACCAGCCTGATTTGCAGTTGTTTCACTGTCTTTCGACCTCCCGTCCTGTAAATTCGAGTTAGCCTGCCTTTGCCCATGAGATCGGCGTCTCGATCAAATCGGATATTCATGCTTGCTGGCGCGCAAGTGCCATCAATGTCTAACCATGTAATTCTTCTACCGTTTTCCCGCGCAACTTGGCCACATCCTCCGGCCGCTTGATGGAGGACAACCCCTGCAACGTGGCGTGAACCATATTGATCGAGTTTGAAGAACCAAGCGACTTTGTCACAATATCCTTGATGCCGGCAAGTTCAAGCACGGCCCGTACGGGGCCCCCGGCGATAACTCCGGTTCCTTCACGCGCCGGCTTGATGAGAACCCTGCCCGCGCCAAAACGTCCCACCGTTTCATGAGGCACCGTTGTGCCTTTCATGGCGACATTGATCAGATTTTTCTTCGCGTCCGCGACGCCCTTGCGAACCGCTTCCTGAACTTCAGAAGCCTTGCCGAGTCCGGCCCCTACATTTCCGTGGCCATCCCCAACGACAACAAGCGCGCTAAAGCTGAATCGGCGGCCGCCCTTCACTACCTTGGCGACCCGATTTATCGTTACGACCTTTTCGGAGAGATCCAGATTGGATGCTTCGATACGCACGAACGATTTCCCTCCCTTGCCGAGTATTAGAATACGAGCCCCGCTTCGCGGGCGGCGTCCGCCAAGGCCTGGATGCGCCCGTGGTACAAATAGCCGCCGCGGTCAAACACCACGGCCGTGATACCGGCAGCGGTCGCACGTTCTGCCACCAGTTTGCCGACAGCCTGCGCAGCCCCTACGGTATTGCCGTGTCCGATCGCGCTTCGGATATCCTTTTCTACAGTCGATGCTGACACGATCGTTCGAGCAGTGACATCATCGACGACCTGCGCGTAGATGTGTTTGCCAGAGCGAAACACGTTCAGGCGCGGACGACTGGCAGTGCCGCTCAATTGGCGGCGTATCCGGGCATGTCGCCGAGCGCGTACTGCTTGTTTGTCCGGTTTTGTAATCACAGTCTCACACTCCTACCCTGTATTTCCGAGTTAGTCTATCCTGTCGCATGATCGGCGTGTCGATCAAATCGGATATTCAGGCAACGCCTGCGATGGGAAGACGTCCAGCACGTGGATCCAGCCCTTACTTCTTGCCAGTCTTGCCAACTTTACGGCGAACGACTTCTTTCTCATAGCGAATGCCCTTGCCCTTGTACGGCTCCGGCTTGCGCAGATCCCGAATCTTGGCAGCAAACAGGCCAACTTTTTCTTTGTCGATACCCTTGATGACCAGACGGTTATTGGCGGGAACATCAATTTCAAGACCGTCCGTTGGCGTTACCTCCACCGGATGAGAGAAACCGAGCGACAACGTCACCTTGTCTCCTGCCTTTGCGGCGCGGTAGCCAACGCCAACCAATTCGAGCACTTTCTGATATCCGTTTGTAACGCCCTCCACCATGTTAAACACCACGCTACGGGTAGTGCCGTGAAGGCTTCTGTGCAGCTTCGCGTCAGAAGGACGTTCCACATGCACTTCACTGCCGTCGACCCGCAGAATCATATCCGGGTGCAACTCGCGAGTCAGCGTGCCTTTCGGGCCTTTGACGGTCACTACGCGACCCTCCAGTTGCACCTCAACTCCAGCGGGAATCGCAATTGGTTTTCTTCCTATACGGGACACGTTTACACCTCCTCAGTTACCGGACCTCTACACTGGTACCGCTCCACTATCCACTACCACACGTAACAGAGCACTTCTCCGCCCACATTGTGCTGGCGCGCCTGTTTATCGGTCATAATGCCTCTTGAAGTCGACACGATGGCGATCCCGAGGCCCCCAAGGACGCGCGGCAATTCCTCCGCCCCTGCATACACCCGCAATCCTGGTTTACTGATGCGTTTGAGTCCCGTAATGACCCGCTGATTGTTGGGGCCATACTTGAGATGCACGCGAATGGTACCCTGCTTGTTATCACGGATGAACTCGGCATCGCGAACATAGCCCTCAGCCTTTAAAATATCGGCAATCGCCCGCTTGATTCCCGAACCCGGAATGTCGACCTTTTCGTGGCCAACCATGTTGCCGTTGCGAATGCGGGTTAGCATATCTGCAATTGGATCCGTCATCACCATGGCAGTACAACCTCCTTCCCTTTCCGTTACCAGCTCGCCTTAGTTATCCCAGGCAACTGTCCTTGATGGGCCAACTCACGAAAACATATCCGGCAAATGCCAAACTTGCGAAGCACAGAGTGCGGACGTCCACAGCGGGTGCAGCGGGTGTATGCCCGCGTACTGAACTTTGGCGCCCTTTGAGCCTTGATAATCATTGATTTTTTGGCCACGATTCTACCCCCTTGCCCTAGGATTGGCGGAACGGCATCCCCAATTCAGTCAGGAGAGCCCGCGCCTCTTCATCCGTCTTGGCAGTCGTCACGATCACAACGTCCATGCCGCGAACTTTGTCGATGCGATCATAGTCAATCTCCGGGAAGATCAATTGTTCACGAATTCCAAGCGTGTAGTTCCCGCGCCCATCAAACGCCTTGGGCGAGACACCGCGAAAGTCGCGAACGCGGGGCAGCGCGATATTGAATAACTTGTCGAGGAAATGGAACATGCGCTCACCGCGCAACGTTACCTTCACGCCAATTTTTTGGCCCTCCCGCAATTTGAACCCGGCAATCGACTTCTTGGCGCGAGTGACCACAGGTTTTTGCCCCGCGATCTGAGTCAAATCGCCGACTGCGTTGTCAAGTACCTTCTCGTTCTGAGCGGCTTCGCCAACACCCATGTTAATGACGACCTTTTCCACGCGAGGAACCTGCATCACACTGCGATACTCGAATTTCTGCACCAGATTGGGTAAAACATTGCTCTGATAATAATCCCTGAGTCTTGCCATCTCGAAGACCTCTCTTCCGACCTGGCTACTTGTCGATCACTTCGCCAGACTTTTTCGCATAACGTACCTTGGTTCCATCCGCCAGCACCTTGTACCCTACACGCGTGGGTCCGCCGGTCTTGGGGTCAATGTGCGCCACGTTCGAAACATGGATCGGCGCCTCGCGTTCGAGGATCCCGCCGTCTGGCACAGACATGCTGGGTTTGGTGTGTCGACTGACGACGTTCACACCCTCAACCACCAAACGATTCTCCCGGGGATAGACCGCCAGCACCTTGCCTTTTTTGTCGCGATCCTTACCGGCAATCACAACAACCTGGTCACCCTTCTTGATCTTAACCTTCGGCTGCGTCATTAAAGCACCCCCTTTTTCACAGCACTTCCGGAGCGAGAGAGATTATCTTCATGAACTCCCGGTCGCGAAGTTCCCGCGCCACTGGTCCGAAAATACGCGTTCCGCGAGGGCTCTTGTCCTCACGGATGATAACAGCAGCGTTTTCGTCGAAGCGAATATAGGATCCATCATTGCGGCGCATCCCACGGCGGGTACGGACGATAACAGCTTTCACCACATCGCCTTTTTTGACAACGCCCCCTGGTGTTGCACTCTTGACGGACGCCACGATGATGTCTCCGATGTTAGCCGTCCTGCGATTCGACCCTCCAAGGACCCGAAAACACATGATCTCTTTAGCGCCCGAGTTATCGGCTACCGCCAGTCGAGTTTGTGGTTGAATCACGGCAATTGCCTCCCTTCATTCGGCGTCTTCTCAGCTTGTGCCGCAGCCTCAAAGAATCTCCGCCCGTTTCACGACCTCGATCAGCCGCCAGCGCTTGTCTTTACTCAGCGGACGGGTCTCCATAATCCTTACAATGTCGCCAACGCGCGCCTCATTCATCTCGTCGTGGGCTTTAAACCTGTTCGTGTGCTTGACGCGCTTGCCGTACAGCGGATGCGGTTTTGTCGTTTCAACCGCGACCACGATCGTCTTTTGCATCTTGTCGCTGACCACAGTGCCCTGACGCGTCTTGCGGTCATTACGGTCCTGACTCATACCCTTGTCTCTCCTTTCTGCCGCGCTCAGCCGATACCGAGTTCACGCTCACGGATGATGGTTTTAGCCCGGGCGATCTGCTTGCGGACTTCCCTGACCCGCATGGGATTCTCGCACTGTCCGGTGGCCAACTGAAAGCGCAGGTTGAAAAGCTCATCCTTCAAGGATCCAATCTCCTGCAGCAACTCGACATTGGTCTTGCTACGGAGGTCTTTAACTTTCATCGAGCTCACCTCCTGCGTCTTCACGGGAAACAAATTTGGTTCTGATCGGAAGTTTGTGCGCAGCCAGGCGCAATGCTTCGCGGGCTGTCTCTTCCGGAACGCCGGCCAATTCAAAGAGGATGCGCCCCGGTTTGACAACCGCCACCCACTTTTCCGGCGAACCCTTTCCGCTCCCCATCCGCGTCTCGGCTGGTTTGGCAGTTACGGGCTTACTTGGGAAAATCTTGATCCACACCTTGCCTCCGCGGCGAATGTAACGCGTCATCGCAATACGGGCAGCCTCTATTTGCCGGTTCGTTATCCAGGCTGGCTCCAGTGCCTGCAGCCCAAATTCCCCGAATGTCACCTCGTTGCCGCCCTTGCTCATGCCTTTCATGCGCCCGCGATGCTCTTTGCGGTGTAATACGCGTTTCGGCATCAACATGGTTTGTTACCTCCCTATTCGGCGTCCTTCTTCGTCCGGGTCGGCAAAATCTCACCGCGGTAAATCCAGACTTTGACACCGATCCGTCCATATGTGGTATGCGCTTCTGTCATTGCGAAGTCGATGTCCGCACGCAGCGTATGAAGGGGCACTGTGCCTTCGGAGTACCCTTCGGTGCGGGCGATGTCCGCGCCGCCAAGTCGACCCGAAACCTGCACCTTGATTCCCTTTGCCCCGGCTCTCAGCGTACGCTGAATCCCTTGCCGCATCGCTCGCCGGAAGGCTACGCGACGTTCAAGTTGCTGAGCAATGTTGTCGGCCACCAGTTTGGCGTCCAAGTCAGCCACTTTGATCTCATTGATGTTAATGTGCACCCGTTTTCCAGTCAACGCCGTGAGCTGATTGCGCAGCGTATCGACTTCCGTACCGCCTTTACCAATGACCATACCGGGTTTGGCCGTATAAACCGTCACGTTGACTCGGTTTGCCGCCCGCTCAATGACCACCCGGGACACTGCTGAATCCTTCAGACGCTTCAGTACGAACGCGCGGACACGAAGATCCTCGTGCAGCAATCCCTTATAATCCTTCTTGCTCGCATACCACTTTGACTCCCAATCTCTGATAATGCCAATTCGCATGCCAACGGGGTGAACCTTTTGACCCATGCGGCGAATCCCTCCCTACTTTTCGGCCACGACTACAGTGACGTGACTCGAGTGTTTTAAAATGCTGAACGCCCGACCTTGAGAGCGCGGATGGAACCGCTTCAGGGTCGTTCCCTGATCCACGAAGATTTTGCTCACAACCAGTCGTTCCACGTCCATGCTGTAGTTGTGTTCCGCATTGGCCATCGCCGAACGCAGTACTTTTTCCACCACGGGCGACCCCGCCTTTGGCGTGTTCTTCAAAATTGCAATCGCCTCGCCCACGGACTTGCCGCGAATGAGATCGACCACCATACGCACCTTGCGAGGAGCGATGCGAATATGCCTAGCGACTGCTCTCGCTTCCATTCCTGACTTACCCCCTCTGCCACTTCGCTGCAGCGCCGCTCACCAACGCCTTCAGGCTCTTTACCGCGACCGCGAAGACTTTTCGTCGCCAGCATGGCCTTTGAATGTACGCGTCGGCGCGAACTCGCCCAACTTGTGCCCCACCATGTCTTCGGAAATATACACCGGCACGTGTTTGCGTCCATCATGGACGGCAATCGTATGACCGACAAACTGCGGGAAAATCGTCGATCTGCGCGACCACGTCTTGATGACTCGCTTCTCATTGACGGCATTCAGATGATCAACCTTTTTCAGTAAATGATCGTCAGCAAACGGCCCCTTCTTCAGCGAACGTCCCATATGAGCGCCCTCCTTTCACTTACTTCTTGCGGCGACGCACAATATACTTGTCTGTCACGTGGTTTTTCTTGCGCGTCTTTTTGCCCAGAGTCGGTTTACCCCAAGGGGACATGGGCGATTTTCGACCAATCGGAGCCCGCCCTTCGCCGCCTCCGTGAGGATGATCATTCGGGTTCATGACCACGCCGCGGACGGTCGGTCGAAGACCCAGCCACCGGGAGCGGCCCGCCTTGCCCAGATTGACGTTCTCGTGATCGAGATTGCCCACCTGGCCAACACTCGCGCGGCACTCCTTGCGAACCATGCGAACCTCGCCCGACGACAGACGCAGTTGAACGTAATCCCCATCTTTGGCCAGGAGTTGCGCTTCTGCGCCCGCAGCGCGCGCCAACTGTCCGCCTTTTCCAGGTTTCAGTTCCACGTTGTGCACGACCGTGCCGACAGGAATCGCGGACAGCGGCAACGCATTGCCTGGCTTAATGTCAGCCTCCGGACCAGAATGGATCATGTCGCCAACCTTCAACCCAACCGGAGCCAGGATGTAGCGCTTTTCGCCGTCCACGTAATGAATCAGCGCAATGCGGGCCGAGCGATTGGGATCATACTCTATCGTGGCAACACGCCCTGGTATGCCATCTTTTTCGCGTTTAAAATCGATAACCCTGTATTGCCTCTTATGGCCGCCGCCACGATGCCGAGTCGTAATCTTGCCCTGATGATTTCGGCCAGCACGCTTGGGCAGGGCCTCAAGGAGAGATTTTTCCGGCGCCTCTGCCGTAATCTCATCGAATGCCGCCACCGACATAAACCGCCGACCAGGCGAAGTCGGTTTGTACTTTTTAATCGCCAAGGGATACCCCTCCTTTACCACTCACCATTAGACGCCCGAGAAGAACTCCGGTTGTCGGGAGTCTTCCGTCAGTTTGACCAGTGCCTTTTTCCATTTGGAAGTGTAACCGTAATGACGCCCAAACCGCTTGCGCTTGGGTTTCACCCACATGGTGTTCACCCGAACCACCTTGGCTCCGGGAAACACAGACTCGATCGCTTGCGCAATCTCAATCTTGTTGGCGTCGCCCGCAACCTCAAAGGTGTACACATACTGTTCCATCTGCTTTGTCGAGTTTTCAGTTACGATTGGACGCTTGATGATATCGCGAGGATCCTTCATTCTGCAAACACCTCCTCGACTCTAGCAATCCCGGCCGTTGTAATGACCAAACGGTCATACAACATCACGTCGTAGACGTTTAAGCCGTCCGCCGCTGAGTAGGACATGCCGGGAATGTTTCGCACGGATCGGTAAACGTTCTCGTCCTTGACCGCATCCACAAGCAGAGCCTTCGAGGATATGCCCAGTGCTTTGAGCGCGCTTGCCATGACCTTCGTCTTGGCTTCCTGAAGCGCCAGTTGATCCAACACGACGATCAGGCCGTCATGCACTTTCGTTGTGAGAGCGGAACGCAGGGCCAGCCGCCGAATCTTCTTCGGCAGGGCATAGGCGTAACTGCGCGGCGTCGGTCCATGAACTGTTCCACCGCCAACCCACTGCGGGGACCGTGTGCTTCCCTGACGCGCGCGTCCAGTGCCCTTTTGTCGCCACGGCTTTCGGCCGCCGCCGCGAACTTCCGAGCGACCTTTCACTTTGTGTGTTCCCGCGCGGCGCGAAGCGAGTTGACTCTGCACCACCTCGAACATCGCGTGCTGATTGACCCCCGCGTTCCAAACGGCGTCAGACAATTCAATCTCGCCAACGGTCTGACCCTGCAGGTTATAAACAGGTACCTTTGACATGCTCTTGCAACCTCCTTTCCCGATCCGAAATTACCGGTTTTTAATCGCCGACCGCACTGTCACAAACGAGTTCTTTGGTCCAGGCAGAGCGCCCTTGATCAGCAACAGGTTGCGGTCCCTGTCCACGCGCACAACCTGCAGGTTCTGCACGGTCACGCGTTCATGTCCCATGCGCCCACCCATCGTTTGCCCTTTGAAGACGCGGTTCGCGTCGATCGAACCGAGAGAGCCGACGCCGCGGTGGTACTTGGATCCGTGCGCCATCGGACCGCGCGACTGATTGTGCCGCTTAACCGGTCCGGCAGTGCCCTTGCCCTTGGAAACCCCAACTACATCGACGACATCGCCGTCCTGAAACGTATCGGCAAACACTTCCTGGCCTACTGTATACTCCTGATCCAGCGGGCCCCGAAGTTCCCGAACGTAGCGCTTGGCCACAGTGTTGGCTTTGGCGGCATGACCAGCGAGCGCCTTAATCGGTCGCTTCATGTCGGCAAAACCCAGTTGAACGCTGCTGTATCCATCCGTCTGCGGAGTCTTGACCTGCAAAACCACGCAGGGACCAGCTTCCACAACGGTCACAGGAACAACGTTCCCGTCTTCAAGAAACACTTGCGTCATGCCAAGTTTGCGTCCCAGAATGCCCTTCATCATACTACACCTCCCATTGCTTAGCCCGTATTCTAGAGTTTGATCTCAATATCCACGCCTGACGGCAAGTCTAGGCGCATCAACGCATCTACTGTTTGCGGCGTTGGACTGAGTATATCGATCAAGCGCTTATGTGTACGCATCTCAAACTGCTCGCGCGAGTCTTTGTATTTGTGCGGTGAGCGCAAAATCGTAATGATCGATTTGTCCGTTGGCAGCGGGATCGGTCCCGCAACGCCTGCGCCTGAACGCTTCGCGGTTTCCACAATCTTCTCGGCGCTTTGATCGAGGAGCTTATGGTCATACGCCTTCAGACGAATGCGGATTTTCTGCTTTGCCACATGAATTCCCTCCTTCGTCGCCCAATATTCACGGCTCTGCCCAGTGGCCTTAAACACGCAGACTCCGCCATGGATCCCCGTACCTTCGGCGGTCGGATTCCCATGCCAGCAACTGCGCGTCGCCTTCGTTGCATGCCGTTTGGACATACTCCGCAAAAATTAACCTCATTGGTACCGCATATGGCAGTCGGTACATGAGCAACCTTTTGCATCATCGCAGTCTGAAACCAACAATAAGAAATTATACTAAAACGCCCGGCAAAACACAAGGAAAAATTCAGCGAAATCTGCTTCACGGAATTTGCGGCAGATAATGTTCCTGTGTAGGCCCGATGAATTGAAAATGATTGAGCGGCCAAAACACAAAATCGACGCGCCCCACGACCTTCGAAATGGGAATCGGTCCGATTATCCGGCTATCCTCGCTCACGTTTCGGTTGTCTCCCATGACAAAGAGATCGCCAGGCGGAACTTTCTCAGGACCAAAGTTGCGATACGGATTCATCGCGCCGTTAATAAACGGTTCCTTGACTATCTTTCCGTTGAGAATCAAATTGCCCTTATATACCTGCACCGTGTCGCCCGGCAAGCCAATGACGCGTTTAACCCAGTCCATTCCATCGGGCGCATGGAATATGATAATGTCGCCGCGCTTGGGCGGTCCAAAATAGTAAGGTATCTTGTCAACCAACAAGCGTTCTCCATTAAGTAACGTCGGTTCCATGGAAATGCCGTCCACCCGGAATTGTGCAAACAGGAAATGATGAATCAGATAGGCGATGACGAGAGCGACCAGACCCGCCTTAATCCAGTCCCAAGCCCAACTCCAGGTAGAACTTTTTTTGGGGCCGTCACCCGATTCTGACATCTCTCCCGATTGCGATGTTCGGATATCCTCGTTCATGAGTTCCCTCCTTGAGTAAATCCTGGTCGCCATGTGAGCCTGACAGACCAAGCATACGGGTCTAATTATACATTGCTCAGCCCATGGCAACCACTTGCCCTGTGGCGAGTTGTTGCCCAGTTTCTATGTACAAACTGAAAAGGCCGAGCGCACAGTGACGCCCGGCTGTTTCTGTAATTTGTGTTATTTGCTGATTCCTACAACGACGCCTGCGCCGACCGTGCGACCGCCTTCGCGAATGGCGAAACGCGTCCCGTCTTCGAGCGCGATCTGGGAGATGAGCTCGACCGCCAGCGTGATGTTGTCGCCGGGCATGACCATCTCCGTACCCTCCGGCAGCGTGATGATGCCGGTGACATCCGTTGTGCGAAAGTAGAACTGTGGCCTGTAGTTATTGAAGAAAGGGGTATGGCGGCCGCCTTCCTCTTTCTTCAGAACATACACCTGCGCCTGAAACGTAGTATGCGGTTTGATGGATCCCGGCTTGCAAATCACTTGCCCACGCTCGATGTCCTTGCGGTCTACGCCGCGCAACAACGCGCCGATGTTGTCGCCCGCCTGCGCAAAATCAAGCAGTTTGCGAAACATCTCGATGCCGGTGGCAACACTCTTGCGGGGTTCTTCAGCCAGACCGACGATCTCCACCTCGTCGCCGACTTTGAGTTGACCGCGCTCTACGCGACCCGTCGCGACAGTACCGCGACCCGTGATCGTGAACACGTCTTCGACCGGCATGAGAAATGGTTTATCAGTGTCACGTTCCGGGGTCGGAATGAAGCTGTCAACGGCCTCCATCAACTCGTCGATTTTCTTCGCCCAGTCGCCCTTTGGATCTTCCAGCGCCTTGAGCGCCGACCCGCGGATGATTGGCGTATCGTCGCCCGGAAACTCATATTCAGTGAGCAAATCGCGAATTTCCATTTCGACAAGTTCGAGCAACTCTTCATCATCGACCATGTCGCATTTGTTCATGAAGACCACTATGTGCGGCACGCCAACCTGGCGAGCAAGCAAAATGTGTTCGCGGGTTTGCGGCATCGGGCCGTCAGAAGCCGATACCACCAGGATCGCGCCGTCCATCTGCGCCGCTCCTGTAATCATGTTCTTCACATAGTCGGCATGGCCAGGGCAATCGACGTGCGCATAGTGGCGGGCTGCCGTTTGATACTCCACGTGGGCGGTGTTGATCGTGATGCCGCGCTCGCGTTCTTCCGGCGCCTTGTCGATGGCATCGTAGGCCATCGCCTGCGCCTGACCGCTCTGCGCCAGCACCGAGGTGATGGCGGCGGTCAAAGTCGTTTTTCCGTGATCGACATGTCCAATGGTGCCGATATTGACGTGCGGTTTGTTGCGTTCAAATTTTGCTTTTGCCACTCTGGATCAGCTCCTCAATCGAAATGGTTATTGCCCTTTGTTTTTCGCGATGATTTCCGCCGCGACAGACTTTGGAACTTCCTCATACGAGGAGAATTCCATCGTGTAGGTGCCTCGCCCCTGAGTGCGGGAGCGCAGGCTTGTCGCATACCCAAACATCTCAGCCAAGGGAACAAATCCACGGATCACCTGCGCGCCTGCCCTGGCCTCCATACCCTCGATACGGCCGCGCCGAGAGTTGATGTCGCCCATGATGTCGCCCATATATTCCTCTGGCACCACGACTTCCACCTTCATGATGGGTTCCAGCAGATAGGGATCGGCCTTTTGCGCACCATTTTTCAGGGCCATCGATCCGGCAATATGAAACGCCATCTCAGACGAGTCGACATCATGGTAGGAACCGTCGACGATGGTCGCTTTCACGTCGATCATCGGGTAACCCGCCACTACGCCATTGCGCATCGCCTCTTCAATACCTTCGCCAACTGGCGCGATGTACTCTTTGGGCACCACGCCGCCCACAACCTTGTTCTCAAATACGTAACCCGTCCCGCGTTCCAGCGGTTCAAATTCGACCCAGGCATGCCCATATTGACCACGGCCGCCCGATTGACGGACAAACTTGCCTTCGGCGCGCACTTTGTTGCGGATGGTCTCCTTATAGGCGACCTGCGGCTTGCCCACGTTGGCCTCAACCTTGAACTCGCGAACCATGCGATCGACGATGATCTCCAAGTGCAGTTCGCCCATGCCAGAGATGATTGTCTGCCCCGTTTCATGATTCGTATGCGTCTTGAAGGTCGGATCTTCTTCCGCGAGCTTGTTCAGGGCGATGCCCATCTTGTCCTGATCCGCCTTCGTTTTTGGTTCGATGGCAACCGAAATGACGGGATCCGGGAAATCCATCGACTCCAGCACGACGACATCCTTGTCATCGCACAGCGTGTCTCCGGTCGTGGTATCCTTTAGACCCACCGCAGCCGCGATATCCCCCGAGTACACGTCAGATATCTCTTCCCGGTGATTCGCGTGCATCTGCAGGATGCGCCCGATGCGTTCACGTTTGCCTTTTGTCGAGTTCAACACGTAGGAACCGGAACTGAGCGTTCCCGAGTAGACCCGGAAAAACGCCAGTTTTCCGACAAACGGATCCGTCATGATCTTGAATGCAAGAGCCGCAAATGATTCCTGGTCGTTTGCGGGTCGTTCCATTGCCTCTCCATCCGCATTGAGGCATTTGACGGGTGGAATATCGAGCGGCGATGGCAGATAATCCACGACCGCGTCCAACATGGGCTGAACGCCTTTGTTCCGGTAAGACGAACCGCACAGAACAGGTACGAGAATCGACTGGGTGGTGCCCTTGCGCAGCGCTCTCTTGATCTCCCCGACGGTCACTTCTTCTCCATCGAGATATTTGACCATCAGTTCTTCGTCCGCTTCCGCAGCCGCTTCGATCATATATGTCCGGTACTCGGCCGCCTGCTCTCTGTACTCCTCCGGAATCTCCCGCGATTCGGATGTGGTTCCAAGATCGTCGGTGTACACAATCGCTCGATTCTCCACAAGGTCGATCACACCAAGGAAGTGGTCCTCTGCGCCGATCGGGAGTTGAATCGCGACCGGATTAGACTTAAGCCGATTGCGAATCTGATCGATGCACATGAAAAAATCGGCGCCGATAATGTCCATCTTGTTGACGTACGCAATCCTCGGAACTCCGTACTTGTCGGCTTGTCGCCATACCGTCTCCGATTGGGGCTCCACACCGCCTTTGGCGTCAAAAACGGCGACTGCGCCGTCGAGAACGCGCAGTGAGCGCTCCACCTCAACCGTAAAATCCACGTGCCCCGGCGTGTCGATGATGTTGATTCGATGACCCTTCCACTGAGCTGTGGTTGCAGCGGAAGTTATAGTAATGCCGCGTTCCTGCTCTTGCACCATCCAGTCCATTGTCGCTGCGCCTTCGTGGACCTCTCCGATCTTGTGAACGCGCCCTGTATAGAACAAAATCCGCTCTGTGGTGGTCGTCTTCCCCGCATCGATGTGTGCCATGATGCCTATGTTTCGGGTTCTCTCCAGCGGGAATTGCCTGGCCATGAACGATCTCCTCCTTTCCTTCTGTTCTTGAACGACTCTGGTCAACTACCAGCGATAATGGGCAAACGCCTTGTTGGCCTCCGCCATCCGGTGCGTGTCTTCACGCTTTTTCACTGCGCCGCCGGCGTTGTTGGAAGCATCCAGAATCTCATTGGCGAGTCGTTCGTCCATGTTCTTTTCGTGCCGATTCTGCGCGTATGTGACAAGCCAGCGAATACCAAGGGTCGTACGGCGTTCTGGCCGCACTTCAATTGGCACCTGATAGTTTGAACCGCCTACGCGACGGGCTTTCACTTCAAGCACCGGCATGATGTTTTTCATGGCGTTGTCGAATACTTCAATCGGATCTTTTCCAGCCCGCTCGCGAACTTTATCGAATGCGCTATACACGATGTTTTGTGCGGTTCCGCGTTTGCCATCGATCATCACTTTGTTGATCAGGCGAGTGACCTGCTTATTTGCATAAACTGGATCAGGCATGACATCACGACGCGGAACAGGTCCTTTTCTTGGCAAATGTGCCGCCTCCTTTCAACTTGCTGGGGGTTCCAAAGATCGACAGATCCCGGGGATGTTACTTCTTCTTCTTCGGACGCTTCGCCCCGTACTTGGACCGGGCTTGATGACGATCCTTGACACCGGCAGTGTCCAGAGCGCCACGCACAATGTGGTACCGTACACCAGGCAAGTCTTTAACCCGGCCACCGCGCACGAGCACCACTGAGTGCTCCTGCAGGTTGTGCCCGATACCCGGGATGTAAGCCGTGACCTCAATCCCATTTGTCAAACGCACCCGCGCATATTTGCGGAGCGC
The DNA here is from genome assembly GCA_021805735.1 of Bacillota bacterium. Taxonomy (GTDB): domain Bacteria; phylum Bacillota; class Bacilli; order Alicyclobacillales; family SLC66; genus JAKADD01. Next base: position 1,074 of record JAJZEE010000044.1, on the reverse strand, counting down.
CGAGTTCGGCTTTTTGGGGGTCATGGTTCCTACCCGCGTGCACACACCGCGCTTTTGCGGCGACGGCAGGTCAGTCTGTTCCTTGTGATAACTGTTGTACCCCTTTTGCAGGGCAGGTGCGCCAGACTTTTCCTCAATCGCCATTCGCCCCTTGCGCACAAGCTGGTTTATCGTCGGCACGTCGCACACCTCCTTCTTTCCAAATCCGCAAGGCCACTGACCCTGGCGGTTCATTCGTTGTGCAAATGAAAGAGATCTGGCAGGCCGTCCTCATTCGCAACCCGCGATCTCGATATATCGCCTATTCCTCGCGCAAAAAACCCACTGCCGAAGCTCTTACCGTCAACCCGCACGCGCGCCCCAAGGCCATCTGAGAGTCCACCCAAGTCACTTTGATGGCACGCTCCTTGCAGAGTGTCAATACGGGATTTATCACCCTGCGATCCGTGTCGCGGGCCAAAACGACTTCGGTCAGTTGCCCCTTTTGCAAAGCCCGTAAAGTGGACGATACACCGACCGTGCGCATCCGCTGCTGTTTCACTCGCTGATACACAGGTACGCCTCCCACTTTCATGCATAGGCACACTTCGGTATATTATCACCGCTACTCGGACAGTGTCAAGTGGAGGCCGCCCAAATTGGCAAAAGCGCCCGTTTAAGCGGCCTCAAGGCGTCACGACGCGATTGTTCGTTATGCCCACTGCCATCATGACCTGTTGACGCTGTTATTCCGTCGCGTCGACAGCGATCGGTTCCAAAAGCGCCTCTTCCACAGAAGAAGTGTCGTCGATGTGCACGGATCCCGCCTGGTCGTCTTCAAGCGCGGCGGCGTCCACGATCTGAATATTGCGGTAGCGCGACATTCCCGTTCCAGCCGGAATGAGTTTCCCGATAATCACGTTCTCTTTCAGACCTAACAGACGATCCACTTTGCCCTTGATGGCAGCCTCCGTCAAGACGCGCGTGGTTTCCTGGAACGACGCCGCAGACAGGAAGGAATCCGTTTCGAGCGATGCTTTCGTAATGCCAAGGAGCGCAGGCCGCGCGACAGCCGGTTCGCCTCCGGCAAGCAGG
>JAJZEE010000158.1 GCA_021805735.1 Bacillota bacterium | reverse complement strand
CAGCCAGGTCAGGGGCTGCGGATTCGACGCAATTCCATACAGCAGCAAGAAGATTGTCCACGTCACGCGGGATTTTCGCCGGCGGTCGTCATCAAACTCCATGTCCATCATTGGTATTCTCCATTCGCTGAGTCGCTTGATTTGGCCCTATGAAACCCATTTTATCAGAGGATGCGGCGATTGCTGTCAAGTGGAGTGCATATACTTCGTTTTCCGAAAAAAATGTCTTGACAGAGAGTTCGGGCTGTTTATAGTTTTAAGTGTGTTCGAATTTCATGTACGACAAAGGGGAAACGATGAGGATGCTGATACACCGAGGGTCTATCTTTACTGACGGTAATCTATTCGAGCACACCGACGTTCGAATTGACCCGGAAGGGTGGATTAGTGAGATCGGCGTAGGGTTGGAACCCATCAACGATGAGTCAGTCATAAATGCTGAAGGGCTGACCCTTATGCCAGGGCTGATTGACTGTCACGTTCACATTACATTTCCGGGGCTCCCAGACCCTTCAGGCCGAATCGGCATGACAGCGGCGGACGCTGCGCTGATTGGGGCCCGCAATGCGTATGAGACCTTGTTGGGAGGCTTTACGACCGTGCGCAGCTTGGGGGGACTGGATAATGCCGAGATTGCTTTGAGCCGCGCGCAACGGGCCGGGATTATTACCGGCGCCCGTATTATCCCTGCTGGCCGTGTGCTCTGTATGACAGGAGGACATAGCCATTTTTGGGGCAGGGAGGTTGATGGGCCTGACGAGGCTAGCAAGGCGGCGCGCGAGCAGCTGAAAGCCGGAGCTGAGGTCATCAAACTCATCGCTACCGGGGGAATTTTGACGGAAGGCGTCGACCCTGGGCAAGCCGAACTCACGGAGAGCGAAATGCGCGCGGCTGTTCAGGTGGCCCATCGCGCGGGCAAGAAAGCGGTGGCCCATGCCCAGGGCGCCGAAGGTATTAAGAATGCGTTGGAAGCGGGGATCGACTCGATTGAACATGGAATATTTCTTACGGAAGAACTCATTCGGCACATGGTACAGCATGGAACGTATCTTGTGCCAACGTTAAGCGCCGCGACGAAAATCCTTGAATATGGAACCGCCCACGGCATTCCCGCTTACGCAGTGGATAAGGCTCGGCGGTTGGCCTCCATACGGCAGGCGAATATAAAAAATGCGATTCGCTCCGGGGTTCGGATCGCCTTGGGCACGGATGCGGGAACACCATTTAATCGACATGGAGAGAACTTCCACGAACTCACGCTGCTGGTAGAGTACGGACTTGAGCCTCTTCAAGCGCTCAATGCGGCAACGGCGCAGGCCGCGGATAATATCGGACTCGGGCATGAGATCGGTCGTATCCAACGCGGTTATCGAGCTGACCTGGTTCTAGTCTCGGGATCCGTGGATGAAGCATTTGCACGGTTTAAAGAGCGCATCGTGTATATCCTGCAACAAGGAAAAGTGGTTCGAGGACTTGATGGCCAATCGCGACCGTAAGAATGTTTCGGAACACTTCTTCGTTTACCGCAGGCGTTACGATTTCGCTTGATGCGCGGCCGCATGTTTGTGCGCCTTGCCGCCGGGAATGAACAGCACGAGCGCAAACAGGGTGACCGCAAAGACAAAACTGGCAATAAACACATCGTGCAAGGCGCCGCCAAACATGCGGGTGAATGCCGCGCGAATCGACGGCGCGAGCGCGGCGCGGGCTTTCGCTGTCAGGAGCGACTCTGTCACGCTGTTCAGATTGACTTTCGCTGCGAGCCCAGAGGCCGCGACGCGCGTCGCCATCTGTTGATTCAGGATGGCTCCCAGGGCGGCGACGCCGATGGATCCGCCGATCGTTCGAAAGAACTGGTTGGACCCGGTCACCGCGCCGCGCAGATTCCAAGCGACGGCGTTTTGCGCAGCGATGAGCAGTCCAGTTAAAGTGAGCCCCATTCCCAAGCCGATCAGGAGCAGTCCGGCGTCGATGTCGAGGGTGTGAGGCGCACCGGTTGCGATCAGAATCCAGGAGCCGACCGCTATAAGCGTTCCCCCGGCGACGCCAACGATGCGATAGCCAACGCGCATAATCAGCGGCCCCCCTACGAGCGCCGCCAAAGGCCAGCCAACCAGCATCGGCGTGATCGCGTGACCGGCGAGCGTCGGCGATCCGCCCTGGACGCCCTGCACAAAAAGTGGAATATAAGAAATGAGTCCGAACAGGATCATTCCACCAAAGAAACTCACGAGATTGGCCACGAGGATCATGCGATGCCGGAAAATGGCGGATGGCAGAACGGGCTCTTTAGCCCGCTGTTCCCAGAATCCAAAGGCGGTGAGCAGGATTCCAGCTACAGCAAACATGGCCAGTGAGTAGGGAGCGGCGAGATGATCGCTGTGCTGGATCAACGTCAGCAGCAACACGGTCACGCCCATGGTCAGCAAAAGAGTGCCTAACCAGTCGAGCTTGTGAGCCTTGTGCGAAGCATGCTCCTTAAACGTAAGTCCGAGGACAATCATCACCAGGATGCCGATCGGAACGTTGATTTCAAAGACGTAGCGCCAACTCGAATATTCGACGATAAAGGCGCCGAGAAGCGGCCCGATGATTGCGGAGATTCCCCACACTGCGGAAAAGAAGCCTTGAATCCGCGCCCGTTGTTCGAGGGTGAACACGTCGCCGACGATCGTCAGCGCGATCGGCAACACACCCGCGGCGCCAATCCCTTGCAACGCGCGAAACGCAATCAGTTCGGGCATGTTGTTGGAGACGCCGCAGAGCAGCGACCCGATGGTGAAGATCGCAGAGTTGATGATAAACAGTTTCTTGCGGCCGTACATGTCTGACAGTTTTGCAAAGAGCGGAATGGGCACAGTCGATGTCAGCAGATAGGCGGAGAATACCCAACTATAGATGGAGACGCCGTGTAAATCGCCAATGATGCTGGGCATCGCGGTTCCTATGATTGTCATGTCGAGTGCGGCCAGGAACATGGCCAACATGACTGCGATGATCACCCAGGTTTTTGACGTAGCGTGTTTCTGGGCGTGATCGTGTTCACTGTCGCGTGCGCCAGAAGATGCAGTGGAACTCATTTAAACCCTCCTTCGGTTAGCGCGGCCGTTCTTACGCGCAGTTAGTTGCTATTATATCGTAACCGAGGCTGGTTGCACAAACTTGGCGCAAGTTTGAGGTCGTGAAGGGCAATTATCTGGTTTTGCGCGGGGCCATTTTGCACACGCAAAAAGTGCAGCTTCAACGGCGAACCAAAACGGGTACAATGAATTATGGAAGATACCGTCCGAGAGGGATGATGGCATGGGGCAGTACCTGCATATCGGAATAGTGAACGAACTCGAATTTGATAAAAATCGCATGGCTGCACGCAAACTGTCGATCGATCAGCTTGTGGATCTCTTGCGACTAAGAATGGACCTAAATCTGTTTTCATCCGTCGAGACAGAGGACACTTTCCGGTTCGTTATCCGCGAAGACCCTCTCATGGCGCAATTGGTTCCCTTTCTCTCCGAACAATTCGCCTTGTATCCCAATCGGAATGTCGACGTCTCGATCGAGGCGGCTTTGGAAGCGGTGCGTGGCTGTTCCACCTTTGAGGATCTCGTCGAGTTGGCGAAAGAACGCAGTCACGAGAACTTCCAAGCAATCGATCCCATCTATTCGTACCTATATACGGACGTTCGCAGAACAGACACCATTCAGTACACCGCCTCTCTGTTCGGATTCGTTATGGAAGGAAAAATATTCATGGAAGGCTACAACGATTTCCTGTACTACCTGGAGCGCCTCATTCGCAACAATGCTCCACCTGGCTCAATCGCTGGAGCGGTGCGCGCGTTTATCCAGTGAGAAGAAGGAGAACCGTTGTTGTTTGAACAAATCAATCCCGCTCCGCAGATAACGCCATCCTGGTCTGCCAGGACTGCATATCGTAAGGTGTCCGAGAGCCGTACGACACTGTAAAAAACGATCGCGAGGGGATGATGCCATGATGGAATACAATGGGTACGTGGGCCACGTCGAATTTGAGATTCTTCGTGTACTTCATACCTCTCGACGATGCCCCGAGCAATTGTAAACAAATCCATCGCTTATCTGTTGCCGAAATATCCTCCTGTCACTGTTCGAGGACGCCGAACGTGTTGCCGCTCACGTCCATTGACGGCGCGAATCTTACCGACACGGCGGGGCAATCACATTCCCTGCCGCGTGGCGGGAATGTATAATCAAACACGGGGAGCGATGATACTGGTGACAGAATATCCGATGATCGGGGCCAACGAGCCCAAGCGCTACATGAATCTGATGGTTGACTTTGCTTTCAAGCGTTTGTTCGGTCAGCCACAAGGCGCTGATCTTCTCGTCGCCT
>JAJZEE010000157.1 GCA_021805735.1 Bacillota bacterium | reverse complement strand
AATACATTCCCGATGGAGACATCGTGCTGACCAATTTTTACACGACATTCCGTCCGTCTTTTGAGGCGTGGCCAGAACATTGCGTACGCCTGAGTCTGGGTTTTGAACCTTACTGGGTTTCGGACAAGGAGGGCGCGCTCTGGACATATGCCCAGGGAGTTCCCATCATCAGTATCTCTCACTGGTTGGACGAAGTGATCTACCGCCATGTGGGGCAACGCAGCCATGTGGTCAATTTGGGCGTCGATCCACAGATCTTCCATCCCGGCGAACGCATGGAGCGCAGGTCAGGGGGACGCAGGCGCATTCTGTACATCGCCCGTGACCCGCAAATGGGATATGAATTAAAGGGATACAACGATTTCGTAGCGGCCATGCAGATTGTAGCATCTCAATACGGGGGTAAGTGTAAGGTGTACATGATTTGTCCGGAGCGGATCTTACCATTGCCGGGCATCCGCCATCGCGCAGTGCGGCCGAGAGATGATGAGGAGATGGCGCACCTGTACCGCGCGTCGGATGTGTTCGTGTCGACGTCATGGTTCGAGGGATTTGCCATTCCGCCGCTGGAAGCAATGGCGTGCGGCACGCCCGTTGTCACAACCGATTCCGGCGGGGTGCTGGATTTCTGTTCGCATGGCAGCACCGCATACGTTGTTCCACCGAAAGACCCTGCGTTGATCGCACAAGGAATTCTCGCGGTGCTGACCTCAGATAAGCTGGCGGCTACGCTTCGCGCGGGGGGGCTTGAGCGGGCGGCGCATTTGACCAGTGAACAGTTTGAGAAAAACATCGTAGAGCTTCTGGAACACTTGGCCAATAGCCGTTAAGGCTGCAGCGAGCATCAGACACAACAAGAGAGGTGGATGAAGTTGGCCGCGCCCATGGTATCGATCGTGATTCCTTTCTACAATTGCCCTTACGTGGCTCAGGCCATCGAGAGCGCCCTCTGTCAGACGTGCTCAGACTGTGAAATCATCGTTGTCGATGACGGATCGACGCGACATATGGAATTGCTAACCCCGTTCCTGCAACAGTGTACTGTGGTAAGGAAGCATAACGGCGGCACCGCCAGCGCACTGAATGCGGGGATTCAGCGCGCCAGGGGCCAGTACTTCGCATGGCTCAGTTCGGACGATGTGTTCGCGCCCACAAAGATTGAGCGGCAACTGGCGTTTATGCTTCGCAAAAATGCCTATGTCAGCCATACGGCGTACCAAACTATTGACGAGGAGTCCCGGCTTGTGGGCGACCCTATCCGCCTGCGCTTCCCCGGCAAACGCACTTTTTATGAGACCTTGTTACAGGGTTGTCCGATCAACGGTTCATCGATCATGTTGCGTATGGAAGTGTTCTCATCGATCGGCTATTTCGATGAATCTCTTCGGTATACGCACGATTATGACATGTGGTTACGCATGATTCCTCACTATGAATTCTATTATCTGGAAGACCCTCTGTTGATGTACCGATCACATGCCCAAATGGGAACAAAGCTTCATGAACAAAAAATCGCGCTCGAAATCGCCCGCGTGCAGGCTCGGCGCAGGCTGAGTATCCAACGTCTGATTCAGGGGGAGATTTTCTGATGCGGATTACCTTTCCTGTTTTGACTCTTTGCATTGGCGGAGCCCAACGCATGTTGGCCGAACTCGCCAATGGCCTTGTGGCCCGCGGCCATGAGGTCACGCTCCTGATGCCTAGGGGAGCGGAAGTGAAACATCCGGTGCAAGCCAAGATTCAGTGGGTTCAGGGTCCGCTTATGCGGGAACGCGATTATCCTGTGAGCGACGTCATCGTGTCGAACTTTTACACCACAGTGGAATCCGCGCATGAGGCGAGCCAAAACGGGAAGGGCGTGCATGTTCGCCTGAGTCTGTGTTACGAACCCTGTTTTCTGCCCGCCAATCACGATTCTCTTCCGACCTATCACGTTACAAAACACGTTCTTGTGTTGTCAGATTGGCAGCGTCAAATGATCTCCTTGAATCACGGCATGCAGGGTTACATCGTTCCGATCGGAGTCGGACCCCAATTCAAAAATCTCCAGATACGGGGAACATTTGCGGCGCCTCTACAGATCTCGGCCATTGTCCGTAAACCAGAAGGGGGGTTTTCTTCGCATCGGGAGCAAAATTACCTGATGCATGTCTTGCACAACATTAAGCGTTCGTATCCTGAGGTTCAGGTCAATCTGTTTTGTCCGCCCGCTGAATTCGCCAGTTCTCCTTCTCTGCAGGCACTGCGGGATACCCGCGAGTTTCGCTTTCTCACACCTGCTGACGACGAAGAGATGTGCTATCATTATAATGAAACGGATATTTTTGTCAGCGCATCGTCCTATGATGCAGGTTCGTTGCCCGGACTGGAGGCCATGCGTTGCGGCGCGGCGCTGATCGCCATCTATTCCGGGGGAAATACGGAATATTGTCGACCTGAGAAAAATTGTCTCATGTCTCTTCGGCATGAGGGCCGATTGGACCGTGATATCGTGCGCCTGATCGAGTACCCCGCCCTGCGGCGTCAGCTCGCTGCACAAGGGGAATACGATTCGCTGAGTTGGACATGGGAACGCAGTGTCGAGGCGTTCGAAACGGCTATCAAACAGATTGTAAGCAGCCCTTGATCTGGCGTGCGCGAGCGACGAGGCGCTGGTCACAGCGCCGACCCCGTGATACACTGGACGCGAACACTTGCCGAGGTTGTTCGGACGGGCGGATGTTCTGTTTCGGACACGACTTCGAGGGGATTTTTGCGTGGATGATTATACCGTAAAGTCAGTGGACAAGGCCTGTTTTCTTCTCGACGTCGTCAGTGAGTATCCACAAGGAATCACAATTACCGAACTGGCTGCTGAAGTTGACATGTATAAAAGCACTGTCCATCGGCTGCTGACTACGCTCATGCGCCGTGGGTATATTGAACAGGACGCGCAAAACGGAAAGTACAAACTTGGTTATCGATTGCTTGATCTCGGCATGCGACTGCTGTCGTCGATTGACCTGCGCAAAGAGGCGGCGGATGCGCTCAAACAGCTGGCCAATGTCTCCAATGAGGTTGTGCACCTTGCGCTGATGGACCGCGGTGAGATTGTGTACATCGATAAGATGGAGAGCGATAACACCACGCGGATGCACTCTCGTATCGGAAAGCGTGTTCCGGTGCATGCCACCAGTTTGGGCAAAGTGATTTTGGCGTTCTTGCCTGAAGGTGAAGCGCAAGCCATCGTTACGCGCTATGGAATGCCTTCATTAACTGAGCAGACCATTTGCGATCCAGATGTGTTTGAACATGTCCTGGCAGAGACAAGAGAGCTTGGCTACGCGTTCGATCTGGAGGAAAATGAACTCGGCGTCTGTTGTGTGGCCGCTCCTATTTTTGATCATAATGGTCAAATCGCGGCGGCATGCAGTGTCTCTGGTCCGAGCAACCGTATGACGCAGACTCGTCTCCAGGAACTGGTTCCCATCGTAAAGGATTGCGGGCGGGGGATCTCTGAGCGGCTCGGTCATCGCGCTGGGCAGTCAGTGGAACCACGCGGTTAGCGGACCTCACGGTGGTTGTACGCGCCAGGGGGTCATCAGAGTCATTTCCCGGATAGACTTTCATGCTGCTTCGCAGCACCAACAACCGGGTCGAAAATGCGCCTGCGGCGATTTTCCGGGATAGACTCTCATGGCGCTTCGCGCCACCAACAACCGGGAAGAAAAATACGCCTGCGGCGATTTTTCGGGATAACCCCCCTTTTCGCTGCGTTCAGGACTTCAGGCCAATGTTTCATACCCCGGCAAAGTCAGAAACTCGACGAAATCATCGTTTGTCGTGAGTTCCCAGAAGAGTGTTTGGGCCAAATCCAATTTTCCGAGTGGCGTTGATTCTGTGTCCGCGCCGCCGCGAATCCTGTCGAGTTCCTCTTTCATGAGGTTGTTAACCAGATCGACGGTCACTTGGCGACCATCATCCAGGACTCCTCTTTGGTGTCTGATCCACTGCCATACCTGCGCTCGTGAGATCTCAGCCGTGGCGGCGTCCTCCATCAAGTTGAAAATGGGAACCGCGCCTGATCCGCGAAGCCACGCCTCCAGGTATTGAATCCCTACATTGATGTTGGTTCTGACGCCTGCTTCCGTGATCGTGCCGTCAGGCACAGCCAACAGATCTGCGGCACTGACGCGAACGTCTTCGCGCTTATTGTCCACCTGATTCGGTGTGGGCATCAGTTCGTCAAACACAGCCATGGCCACGGGAACCAGGCCCGGATGGGCCACCCACGTGCCGTCATGTCCATCGCGCGCTTCGCGCTCCTTGTCTGCGCGGACCTTGGCCAGCGCGTCCTCATGGGCGGCGGGGTCGTTCTTGATCGGAATCTGCGCCGCCATGCCGCCGATCGCCACCGCGTTTC
>JAJZEE010000156.1 GCA_021805735.1 Bacillota bacterium | reverse complement strand
ATCGGTTTGGGACAGGATCGAAAAATTGGTGCTGCCCACGGGGCACACCGTCGATGTCGAAGTCGATCGAGTGCCCTACTGGCGCGGTTCGGATGTGGTCGGAGTAATCGTCTTCGCGAGGGATATTACCGAACGGTTAAGAATCGAGACCGCCTTACGGGCCAGCGAAGAACGCTACCGAACTATTTTGGCGGAAATCAAAGATGGCTATTTTGAAGTGGATCTCGATGGCAACTTACTGTTCTTTAACCGGGCTTCGGTCGACATCCTTGGCTATTCCGAGGAAGAAATGTCTGGCCTGAATAATCATCAGTATACTGACCCCGAAAATGCCCGCGCAGTTTATCAGGTTTTCAATCAAGTGTACCGCACCGGCATTCCTCTATCGGCGGAGTGGCAAATCATCCGGAAAGATGGAACGCCCCGATATCTGGACGCTTCAATCTCTCTGATGCAGGATGAACAAAATCGTCCGATAGGATTTCGCGGCATTGCCCGCGACATTACGGAACGTAAGGAAAGTGAAGTCCGCCTCCACTTCTTGGCTCATCATGACGTCTTGACGAACCTCCCCAATCGCTCACTTGTGATGGATCGATTGACGTTGGCGCTGACTTCGGCCCGACAGCAACATCATAGGTTAGCGGTCCTGTTCCTCGATTTAGATCGGTTTAAAAACGTCAATGACACGTTGGGGCACGTTGTGGGCGATCAATTGTTGCGGGGCGTGGCCCAACGTCTTCAAGCTGGTCTTAGAACCCAGGATATGGTGGCCAGAATGGGAGGAGATGAATTCCTTATTCTGCTGTCTTCAGTCACCCGCAAGGATGAAGTGTTCGAGGTTGCCAGGAGGATTTTGGGACAATTGCAAAACTCCTGGTTGTTGGAAGGTGGGGAATTTCGGTGCCCGGGCAGTATCGGGATCGCACTCTTTCCTGACGACGGTGAGGATGCGGGCACTCTGCTCAAGCATGCCGATATTGCCATGTACCAGGCGAAAGAGGCGGGAGGGAACACCTATGTGCTCTACCAATCCGGGATGAATCTGCAAACCAATCAATATGTCCTATTGGACGCGCAATTACATCAGGCACTCGAGCGCCGCGAATTTGTCCTCCATTACCAGCCGCAAATCGATACCCGAAGCGGACGGATAAGAGGAGTGGAGGCCTTGGTGCGTTGGAATCGTCCCGGATGGGGCTTGGTATCGCCCCGTGACTTTATCGGGTTTGCCGAAGACAGCGGACTCATCATCCCTATCGGGGAACAGGTATTGTACGAGGCGTGTCGCCAAGCGAAAGCTTGGCAGAACTCCGGCGATTTGGTGACGAAGATGGCGGTAAATCTGTCCGCACGGCAATTTCAACAGCACAACATTGTGGATCTCATTGCACGGGTTCTGCAGGAGACCGGGTTTCCCCCAGATCGGCTTGAGATTGAAATCACCGAGAGCGTTGCCATGCAGAAAGTTCCCTATACCATGCACGTTCTTCAGGCCCTGCGCGCTCTGGGCATCTCGGTGGTATTGGATGATTTCGGAACTGGATTTTCCTCCTTAAGCTATCTCAAGGATTTTCCGATCACCACCCTCAAGATCGACCAATCTTTTGTGCGCGATATGCTTCAAGATCCCAAGAACTGTGCGATCATAAAAAGCGTGGTGGAATTAGCCAGCAACTTCGGTCTCCAGACGATTGCCGAAGGGGTGGAATCAAAAGAACAGATGATCCGTTTATGCGAACTGGGCTGCTGTGTCATGCAAGGTTACTATTTTTCCCGCCCCGCGCCTCCGGCAATGGCGCCGCCAACGTTTTAGCGAAACTGTACGCACCGTCGTTGTATACCGTACGCTTTGCCTATTAAAGAAAAGGCGGGAAAACCCTTGATGCAAAGGGTTTTCCCGCCTTATTCCGGACCAGGACTTACATCATGTCCATTCCGCCCATGCCACCGCCGCCAGGCATGGCTGGTTTGTCTTTCTCAGGTTTGTCAGCCACAACCGCTTCGGTCGTCAGGAACATCGCGGCCACGGAAGCCGCGTTTTGGAGGGCCGAACGCGTCACTTTTGCCGCATCGACAATGCCTTCCTCAAACATGTCAACCCATTCGCCAGTGGCGGCGTTATAACCCGTGCCCACCGCTTCTTTTTTCAGACGCTCGACGACGATAGCGCCTTCGAGACCCGCGTTGTCCGCGATTTGCCGAACAGGCGCTTCCAAAGCCCGTCGCACGATGTTCACGCCGGTCAATTCATCGCCGGTCGCTTGCACGGCGTCCAACGCCCGGATCGCGTTGACCAGAGCCGTACCGCCGCCTGCCACAAGGCCTTCCTCTACTGCGGCGCGGGTTGTGTTCAACGCGTCTTCGATACGCAGCTTTTTCTCTTTGAGTTCCGTTTCGGTCGCGGCGCCTACCTTGATGACGGCAACGCCGCCAGCCAGTTTTGCCAGGCGCTCCTGAAGCTTCTCGCGATCAAAGTCAGATGTCGTCTCGTCGAGTTGCACGCGGATCTGGTTAATCCGCGCGTCGATGTCTTTACGGGCGCCCGAGCCGTCAACAACGATTGTATTTTCCTTGGACACGCGCACTTGGCGAGCGCGGCCGAGTTGATCGATCGCGGTATTTTTCAACTCCAGGCCCAGTTCTTCGCTGATCACCTGGCCACCCGTCAGAATGGCGATGTCTTGCAGCATCGCTTTACGGCGATCGCCAAAGCCTGGGGCTTTGACGCCAACTGCGGTAAACGTGCCCCGCAGTTTGTTCACCACGAGAGTCGCAAGCGCTTCCCCTTCGACGTCTTCCGCCACCATCAACAGCGGACGGCCGGATTGAACGACGCGTTCAAGCACCGGCAAAATCTCCTGGATGTTGCCGATCTTCTTGTCGGTGATCAGGATGTACGGCTCTTCGAGTACTGCTTCCATTTTATCTGCGTCAGTGACCATGTAGGGTGAGATGTAGCCGCGATCAAACTGCATGCCTTCCACGACTTCCAGTTCCGTGGTGAAGCCTTTGGACTCTTCCACCGTGATGACGCCGTCTTTTCCGACTTTCTCCATGGCGTCGGCGATCAGTTGACCGATCGCGTCGTCACTGGCTGACACGGCGGCGGCCTGCGCGATGCTGGCGCGCCCTTCTACGGGTTTGGAAATTTTGCGAATCTCCTCAACCGCGGCTTCAACAGCATGCTCAATGCCCTTACGCAGAACCATCGGATTCGCGCCGGATGTGACGTTTTTCAGACCTTCACGGATCATCGCCTGCGCGAGCACAGTCGCCGTCGTGGTGCCGTCGCCAGCCACGTCGTTTGTTTTGGTCGCCACTTCTTTGACGAGTTGAGCGCCCATATTTTCAAACGCATCTTCGAGTTCGATTTCTTTTGCAATGGTCACGCCATCGTTGGTGATCAGCGGAGAGCCAAATTTTTTCTCCAATACCACGTTGCGACCGCGCGGTCCAAGAGTAACCTTGACCGCGTCGGCAAGTGCGTCAACTCCGCGCAGCATGGCGCGGCGCGCATCTTCGCGAAACTTGATGTCTTTAGCCATGTGTTCTGCCTCCCGAAATGTATATTCGTATGTAGCGACTCGCTACAAAACCAAGTGTGCCGAAAATCTGATTATCGCTCGACTACTGCGAGAATATCGGATTCGCGAACGACGAGGTACTCCACACCATCATATTTGACTTCTGTGCCAGCGTATTTAGAGAAAATCACCCGATCGCCGACTTTGACGTCAACGGCAACCAGTTTACCGTCTTCGTAGCGTCCGGGGCCGACCGACACAACCTCCGCTTCCTGGGGCTTTTCCTTGGCAGTGTCTGGCAATACGATTCCACTTGATGTCTTTTCTTCACGCTCGAGCGCGCGCAACACCACGCGGTCACCGAGTGGTTTAATCATGGAAAACCCTCCTCCAAGTATGCTCATTTCACTTTTGTTAGCACTCACTTCGATCGAGTGCTAACGACAATGATTATATTAGCGAGTTCAGAGCGGTTTTGCAACCGGAAACGAAAACAATTTACAAAAAAATTATGAAGCCCAATGGGCCATTTGTCACGCTGAATCCTCATTTGACAGTGCTCCGTCGACTGTGGGAAGATCATGTCACATTCGTGATCGCCGCTCTGTTTGCGCGACTCTAAAGAGATAAGGATGAGATCCCATTGTCATACCGCGTCTTCTCCGGCATTCAGCCATCCGGCCAGATTACCCTCGGCAACTACCTGGGAGCCCTGCGCCAATTCGTTGCCATGCAGCATGATGCGAAGGCATTTTACTGTGTGGTCGATCTGCACGCCATAACCGTAGCTCAGGATCCCGCCCTTTTGCGGGAGCGGATTATTGACTTGGCTGCCCTATATCTGGCAGTCGGCCTGGATCCACGAAAGTCGACACTATTTGTCCAGTCCGATGTGAGCGCTCAC
>JAJZEE010000043.1 GCA_021805735.1 Bacillota bacterium | reverse complement strand
ATCCTTCGAACAAGCGACCAGAATTATCGATTTTTACATCTGGGAAGTGTTGTCTCGCGTGAAAGTGGACGGAATCAGGGCGCGTCGGCTAAAGATCGTGTTTCAGTGCGAGAGCGCGCAGATTACGTCCATTATGCTCCCGATTCTGGAACAACTGGACTGTCAGGTTATCTCGGTATTTGGCGGGGCTGTAGATATTGGGGCGATCGTCCGGATAAACGCCGCGGATGTCGGTATTAAACTCGACAGCAGCGGTCAGGACTTTCTCTTCTATTCGCAAACGGGGCGCGCGGTTTCCCGCGATGAGCTGCTGATTTTGCAAATGCTGATGGCTGTAAAGGAACAGGGTTCCGTCGCCGTGCCTGTGACAGCTCCCTCAATTGTCGAAGAACTGAGCGAGTCTGCAGGTATTCCTGTTGTTCGTACGAAGACAGTGCTGCGATCGTTGCTGGAGATCTCCCGTGTGCAACCCTTGCAGGTGCATTATGACGGATTTTATTCTGTGGTGTCGTTGCTGCAGTTTCTGGTCGGGGAAGACATGACACTTCAGGGCATCATTGATCAATTTCCACAGTTTCACATGAGCACAGATATGGTTCCGTGCCCGATTCGCGCCAAGGGGCGCGTCATGCGTCGACTGATGGAGGATATCAAGGGACAGAGACTTGAACTGATCGAAGGCATCAAGGTGCTGACGGATGATGGTTGGGCTCTGATCATGCCCGATGAAGACAGGGCGCTGTTCAAAATCGTCGCTCAGGGGAGCAGCCGCAAACAGGCGGAAGAACTGGTCACGCTGTACAAGGGCAAAGTTGCCGCCTACAGGCAGGCATAATCCTGAGCGCCGATCACCATCGTTGCTGCACCGGCCAAACAGTCGTATAGAGGGTTTCGCACGCCCCCTGCCTTCTGCGAGCAACCGCAATTGCTCGCAGAAGGCAGGGGGCGTGTCCACCGTACGCTTGCAGACGTCACGGGCTATTCTGCATGACTTCCCTGACTTGGCGCGAGCGGGCCAAATCGTGCATAATGAGTCTGTCTACTAAACAGTCTGAAACGGAGATGTCGCGATGCGGGTAGAAGGCAACGCCATTAATGGACACGGGCAATTGCGATCCGTGGCGATGCAGATATCGGAAGGGCGCATTGCTTCCATACGCGAATTTGGAGACGCAAACAGCTCGCTGCCGCTCCTGATGCCAGGGTTCATCGACATCCATGTTCATGGCGGAGGCGGCAGCGATACGATGGAGGCTACTGTTGACGCATTTGACCAGATCGCCTCTACGCATGCGCGATTCGGTACAACAGCGCTCTTGCTGACCACTGTCACTGAATCGAAGGAGAAGATCGGGGCAGTTCTTGACGAAACGCGCCGTTATTTAACCCTTCAGGGAAAGGGCGCGCAAGTGCTCGGCGTTCACTTGGAGGGTCCATTTATTCACCCCTCCAAAGCGGGAGCGCAGCGCCCTGACCGCATTATTGACCCCAATGAACAGCTGGCGCGCGAGTGGTTTTCGACCGGCGTTGTACGCATGATCACGCTCGCTCCGGAGAGACCAGGGGCACACGCTGTGAGCAGTCTTGCCGCCCGACAGGGGATCATTGCGGCGGTCGGTCACACGACCGCCCAGTGGGCAGACATGCAGACAGCCCGAACGGCTGGATTCAGTCACGTGACGCATTTGTGCAATGCCATGCCAGGCTTTCATCACCGTGATGTAGGCCCAATCGGGTACACTGTCATGGAGGACGCCATGACGGCCGACCTCATCTGCGATGGCATACACGTGGATGCAGCCATGGTTGCCGCTCTTTGTCGGTCCATCAATGAAGAACGTCTGATGCTCATTACAGATGCGATTGCCGCCGCTGCGGCGCCGTCAGGTCGTTATGAGTTGGGAGGGCTGCCCGTATGGGTGGAGGGAGGCGCCTGTCGTCTGGAAGACGGTACGCTGGCTGGGAGCGTGCTGACGATGGCGCACGCATTTCGGATGGTCCAGCGCCTTGCGGGCGTCAGTATGGCGCGGGCGCAAAAGATGGCGTCTGAGAATCCAGCCAGGCGGCTTGGCCTTACGCGCAAGGGTCGACTGGAGGAGGGTTATGACGCCGACGTGGTTTGTCTCGCTGCCGACGGTGCGCCAATCTGGACGATGGTCGGCGGACGGTTGGTCTATGAAGCATAGTGTACCTACCTACAAGGAGATCAATCGATGAATATCCGTATCTTTGCCACACCCCAGGAAGCTGGCATCTACGCGGCGGCGATCGCCGAGGGCGTGCTGGTGTCCCGTCCGCGTCCTGTCCTGGGACTTGCCACGGGAACAACGCCTATACCCTTCTATGAGGCGCTCGTCAATCTGTATCGCTGTGGACTGGACATGTCGCATACGATTACCATCAATCTTGACGAATACATTGGTCTCCCCCCGGACCATCCGCAGAGTTATCATGACTTCATGCGTCAGCATTTATTTGCTCATACGAACTTGAGGACAGAACACACTCACATTCCGAACGGAATGGCATCCAGTCTCCAGGAGGAGTGCGAGCGGTACGACAGATTGCTGCATGATCATCCGATCGACTTGCAGATTTTAGGCATTGGGGTCAATGGGCATATTGGATTCAATGAACCTAACCACCTCTTGCTCGCCAGAACGCATGTCGTCCGTTTGCGTGAGGAGACGATGCGCAGCAATGCGCGCTTTTTCGCCAGTATGGACGATGTGCCGAGAGAGGCGATTACGATGGGTGTACAGTCGATCCTGCAGGCCGAGCGCATTCTCTTGCTGGCGTTTGGTCCGGAGAAGGCAGACATCATCGCAGAAGCCGTGCGTGGCAATGTTCGCACCGACGTGCCAGCCAGCATACTGCAACTGCATCGCCGCGTAACTGTGGTGCTCGACGCCGAAAGCGCCAGGGGGTTGCCGGGCGCGATACGCTGACGCGACCGCATGGAACGCCGACATGGATGTCTATCCGGTAAGCAGCGAAACTCCTGGGTCGCTGTTTCGGGCTGTTACAAACCGCATTGAACCGTCATCGCGTTCCTGTTTCATCGCGGTCAGAACAAGCTCTTGTCGAATCGTTTCGATAATGCAAGTGGCGCAGGACTGTCCGCCGTATAATCCACACGCCGCGCACTGTTGATTAAGACTGCTCAATTGCGGAGTCACCGTAGTTCAAGAACCCTCCTGTCTGTCATCCAGGTACTATTTAACCGTGTCTGGCGGCCGGTGTAAAGAGCGAATTTTAGCGAAATTTGTCGCATGGAGCGTCATTATTGAAATTTTTTTGCGGCGCCCGCAGACTTTCAGGTGAAACTGGGTGTCTGTGTGTGATCCACTGCGTCGATTCATGACATCAAAGCGGAGACTGTCTGTGAGTATGCAGTCTCCGCTTTGTCGGTGCGTCAGGTTTCTTTGAAGATACGCGAACTCAGCCCCGTGCGACCTGTCGCGCCCCGATGTACTTTGGCCCCCAATAGGAATTGGTAATATTATCTATGCTGACTCCAAAATCCTGAGCGTCAACCATCAGATTATTTCCGATATAGATTCCTTCGTGAGAGGCGCCGGGCGCGTAAGTGCTGAAAAACACGAGGTCGCCCAGCGATAGCTGATTCTGGGGTACGGATAGTCCTTCCGCAAACTGCTCTTCAGACGTCCTGTACAGATTGACTCCAAAATGGGCGTATACATACTGTGTAAATCCGGAACAGTCGAATCCCGAAGGGCTGGTGCCGCCCCATACATAGGGTGTGCCCATGTAGGACTCTGCGTACTTCAGCAGTGCCTGTAGATTCACAGTCGGCAGATTTTTCTCTGTCTGCGCTATATAGGTTGTGTTTTGCACAAGGCTCTGCGCCTGGGCGGTCTCCTGTTCAATCTGTTTGATCTGACTCTGCGTCAACTGAATCTGGCTTTCCAGCAAACCATGTTTGACCGTATCCGACTGGATGTTCTGGGTCGCCTGGTTCAGCATCTGTTGTTTCTGCGCTTCCATCAGTTGATCAGCCTGTTGCAACACAAGGAACTCTGAGTGTTGGTTCACAAGCTTATCGTAGACAGCCAGTTTCGCGCGATGTTGCACAAGCAGCGACTGTTTCAACGCCAGAACTCTGTTCTCTAACTGGTGATCGGCTTTTGCGATTGTGATCAGCATGTACAGGCGGCTGAGGAAATCTTCCCAATTGGTCGATTGCAGGAGTACTGACAGATACGACACACGCCCGCTTTCGTACATCACCCGAAGTTGAGTACGCAAACTGTGTTTGCACTGGGCGAGGTGCTGTTCATCGAGTCGGATTCCTGTGTCAAGGCGCCACAACTGCTTTTCTGTCAGTTGTGTCTGTGCCAGGTTTGTGTTCAAGGCGCCCTTGATGTTAGCCAAAGACCGCTGATACTGCCCAATCTTTTGCTGAAGTGTCACAACTTGCGTTTTGGCGAATGTCATGCTCTGGTTGGTCTGGTTGGCCTCAGCTTGCAATTGGGCCATGAGTTGCTTCTCCTGCGACAGAGAATTCGCGTATGTAGTCGCCACCAGAGACCCGGTCATGACAATAGCGACTGTCAGTGAGACGATAGTCGTCGTTATGCGTTTCAAACTGGACAACACCCCAACGTTTCAGATCTCTGTTCTGTGTTGACATACTTCGACGCATATCGCCAATTTCCTTCAGAAAACCGCGTGGAACATGTGGATAAAATCGAAACGTCAGCCCAACAACTCTCCTCGCGCGACCCATTCGACCCGTCCGCCCACTCGGATGTCATAGTGATCGCGGTTTCGACTACCTGTTATCGACAAGAGGGAAGGACGCATGATCTGATACCCCTGTTCCAACTTCAGCGAAAATGCGGACCGAGGGGCGGTCTCGTTCGGCATTCCGTACCGCAGCAAAAAGGCGCACAGACAACCGGCGGCGCTTCCTGTCGCCGGATCTTCAGAAACTCCTAGCTCAGGCACAAAGACACGGGCGTGCAGATCATGCTGGGGCAGCACCGTTTCCGTCGTAAATACGAGGATGTTTAGGTCCGGAAAGTGGTCCATCAATCGTCTCAGCACGTCAGTACGCACAGAACACTTCTGCACATCGCGCAGTGAACGCATGGCAACGAGTGCAAAGGGCAAACCGGTAGACACGATTTGCACCGGGAATCCTGAATCAAGCGCAGTTACGGGCACGCCCAAGCACTCCGCCATAGCGCCGTGATCCATTGTTTCCCCGAATATCGGCTGATTCTGGGTCATGGTCAACCAATCAGGTCTACCTTGATCATAGGTGATGTCCACTGGGATTATCCCCGCTCCCATTGCCAGTTCAATACGAGGCGCGGGTGTTTCGAGAAGCGTCTGCGCTATCACAAACGCCGTGCCGAGGGTAGGGTGTCCAGCGAATGGTATTTCGGATGCCGGTGTAAAGATGCGCACAGAGTAACGCGCTGGATCGCTGTACGACGCGTGTGCATCCATGATGAAGGTTGTCTCGGAAAAATGGGTTTCACGGGCCAACGTCTGCATTTGACCGGATGAGAACCGCCCTCCGTCCAAAAATACTGCGAGCTGATTGCCCGTGTACTTGCCCTGCGTGAACACGTCGACGATATAGAAGTCTGTCATACTCCGCTCCTCGTTCCTTCATGAGATGGGGGATCTCTCCCGCAAGTTCGAGTATAGCCGAAGCAAGGAATAGCGAACAGGGCGAGTTGCGCGGGAGATGAATGGCCTGCGGCAGATATTGACGGCTTGTCTGCCGCGGGAAATAGTACTTATTGACTACTGTCATATAGTCGATTTTCATCTGCAGATCCGTCTCATTGGCAGTATAATCTAAATTGTGAGAGAAGAGAGTGCATCAGCCCCATCGGGGAGGGAGCGCATCCCAATATGTGAAATTATTCACAACTTCGCGTGAAAATATGTGGTTCATAGAGGAGGCCATCATGAGTACACGGAAGCTCAACCAGGAAGTATTCGGCTTATGGGTCAATGAACTCATCGCCCGGCAGCGCGTTGTCGGAGTGCAGGCCAAGGAGGAACGGTTTATTTTCGGGTCCTTGTCGAAAGCCGAGGATTTGCGCCTGGATTATGATGTCACCCTTCTTCCGCCCAAAAAATACTTGCTTCCTCAACGTGAACATCTCATGGAATTCACGGCTCAGGGAGAATATGAGAGTCGCATAGAGCATGAACCATTTATTCTCTTCGGGGTTCACCCGTATGACGTTATCGCCATCTCGCAATTGGACGCCATCTTTAGCGCTGGCCAGTATGACGTCCACTATATGACGCGCCGCCGCAATGCCACCATCGTCGCTTGCGATGTTCAGACGGTGTCTGCGCATGTGTTTGCCTCCTCCATGAACACCGCAACGGTTCAGGACGGTTTTGATCTTCTCCTGACTAAAATCGGCGACGATTACCTGGCGGATGCCAGAACGGAGAAAGGAGAAGAGCTTCTCGCCATCGTTTCCGGCGGCGTTGAACCCGCGAAAGAGGACTTTGCGAAACGGGAAGAAGTGTGGAGGAAGAATCGGGAATCGCTTCGCAAGCACGACCTCAAATGCCGGCCGGAAGAACTGCCTGCGCTTCTGGCGAAATCTTATGATGATCCAATATGGGAAGAGAAGGCGCGGCACTGCTTTTCGTGTGGATCCTGTAACCTTGTGTGCCCCACCTGTTACTGTTTCGACGTTCACGATGACATGAATTGGGATCTGCAGACAGGCACACGCACACGGGCCTGCGACGCCTGTTTATTAAACGA
Organism: Bacillota bacterium; assembly: GCA_021805735.1. Lineage (GTDB taxonomy): Bacteria > Bacillota > Bacilli > Alicyclobacillales > SLC66 > JAKADD01. The sequence goes on along the minus strand of JAJZEE010000043.1, from coordinate 24,398 downwards.
ATTTGCTGCAGTCGCCGGAGGACACAATTTCCGGTAGACAACCCGCGGAACGTTATCGTCATCGCTTTTTTCGCAAAGGCAGCTATATACCCAATAAATTTGGTTTCGTAGCATGTGTTGGTTGCGGCCGTTGCGTTTCTGCCTGCGTGACCGGCATCGCCAACCCGGTGGAAATCTATAATCAGTTATACGCGAAAAGTCCAGATATCGAGACTTTCGAGCAGGCGGCGTTGACGGATGCAAGTGCGGCGACGGAACGAACCCCCCCTGAGGACATCTATGCCCCGCAAGCGGCCACGCTGGTACAGGCGAGGCCTTTGACAGAACTGGAGACGTTCTATGAAATCAAGCTGGATTCCGGTCTTGAACTTGGTCACGAACCGGGACAATTTGTGGAGATTTCTGTTCCTGGATTCGGCGAGGCGCCTATTTCCGTAAGTTCCTCGCCAACTCAAAGGGGAACTTTTCAAATGGTGGTGCGCAACGTAGGCAATCTGACGAACGCGCTCGGCAAGCTGGTCGCGGGCGACAGGATTGGCGTACGCGGACCTTTTGGATCCGAGTTTCCCGTGCATGACGTCATGAAAGGGAAAGACATCCTGCTCATCTGCGGCGGCATCGGCCTGGTTCCGGTGCGTTCCGCGATCAACTATGTCCTTGACAATCGCGAAGACTATGGGCATATGACGATTTTGTACGGAGCGAAGACGCCGGCCGACCGCATTTTCGCGGACGAGCAACAGGATTGGAGCAAGCGCGACCGCGTCAGCGTGCTGGAAACCGTTGATGATCCGGATGAAGGCTGGCAGGGCCATGTTGGCAGGATTACCGCGCTTTTGCCTTTGGTCCTCGTGGTTCCTGAGAACACCATCGCCGTTGTTTGCGGTCCGCCGGTCATGTACCGTTTCGTGCTGGAAGAATTGAAAAAGATGGGGATGTCGGACGATTCCATTTATCTGTCGTTAGAACGCCGCATGAAGTGCGGCGTCGGCAAGTGCGGCCACTGTCAGATGAACGGCGTGTACGTCTGCCAGGAGGGTCCGGTCTTTCAGTACTCCACCATCAGGGAAGTCATGGAGGCGATATGAATGAACAAGCCGAAGGTCGCGATTTTCGATTTCGCCGGTTGCGAAGGATGTCAGCTCCAGATCGTCAACATGGAAGAAGAAATTTTAGATCTTATTTCCATTGTGCGCTTGGTCGAATGGCGGGAAGGCATGTCGGAACAGAGTGAAGAGTACGACGTGGCGATCGTCGAAGGGTCCATCACGCGTCCGCAAGATGAAGAGAAATTGCGCCAGATCCGCGGGCGCGCCAAAATCCTGGTGGCTTTGGGCGCGTGCGCCACAGACGGCGGCGTCAACAAAATGAAGAATCGGTTTGATTTGCAGGAGGTCAAGCAAGTCGTCTACGGGGCAGACTCTGCGCTGCCTCATCTGGACAGCGCTCCCACAAAGGCGGTGGATGAGGTTGTTCCAGTCGATTACAAAATCTACGGTTGTCCGATCGACCGCCGAGAGTTTGCTTATGTCGTCCGTTCCCTGGTCATGGGGAAACGACCGGAAATCCCAAATTATCCGGTCTGCGTGGAGTGTAAGCGCAAGGAAAACGTCTGTCGCTATGAATATCAGGAGATCTGCTTGGGACCCATCACGCGGGCGGGATGCGATGCCCGCTGTCCCTCCTTTGGAACGTGGTGTTTTGGCTGTCGTGGATCCGTTGATGAATCGAATGTGCAAGCGGCCAGGGAAGTCATGGAGAGATACGGGAAGAATGTCGAGGATTTGGAAGACCGCATGCTGTTATTTAGCAACAAATAGGGGGCGCGGAGATGAATAAGAAGGTGGATGTCCATCACGTCACCCGGATTGAGGGCCACGGCAACATCTTGGTCAATGTCCAGAGTGGCGTCATCGAACAGGTCGAATGGCAGGTTCCCGAGGCGCCGCGTTTTTTTGAAGCTATGGTGCGTGGACGGAGTTGGGAGGATCTGCAGACGATCGTGAGCCGCATCTGCGGAATCTGTTCGATCAGCCATTCGCTCGCCTGCATCAAAGGAATCGAGTCCGCCATGCGGATTCCTGTCTCCGAACAGACCGATAGGCTGCGCCTTCTGGCGCATTATTCGGAACAGGTCCAAAGCCACGTCCTGCATGTCGGCTACCTGGTTGCTCCCGACATGTTGGGGGCCAAATCTGTTATTCCGCTTGTGCAGACTCATTTTGATGTCGTCAAAACCGTGATCAAATTGCATCGCATGGCCAATAGTTGGTCTGATCTCCTGACGGGACGAACCACTCATCCGATCACTTTCAAACCTGGCGGGTTTAGCAAGATTCCCAGTGAGACAGAATTGCGGGGGCTTCGCGTCATGCTGTCGGAGGCCGTACCCGATCTCACCTCGTTGGTCGACGTACTGGTCAGCCTGGCTGACCTGCTTCCCGCTTTTGAGCGTGAGACGGAATACGTCGCGCTTGTGCAGCCCGATCGTTATACCTTCTATGAGGGCAGCATTGGCAGTACTGATATGGCAGAGGCTACTCCTCTTACCGAGTTTGAGTCGGTTGTCAATGAATACGTCTCAACGCAATCGACGGCGAAATGGGCGCGCTGGCATCGCGATTCCTACGCGGTTGGAGCGTTGGCGCGCTATAACCTGAATTCCGCTTATCTAAAGCCGCTTGCGAAAGACATCGCCCGGACGTTCGATCTGGAGACCCGGCGTCACAACCCGTATTTCAACACCCTTGCCCAGGTCGTGGAATGCGCGCACATTGTCGAATCCGCATTGGAATTGATCGATGAACTATTGGCGGCGGGGCTTCGACAAGAGATCCCGCAAGTGGAACCGCAGGCTGGCGAAGGGGTCGGATGCGTCGAGGCTCCCAGAGGAATTCTCTTTCATCGCTACGTCTTCGACGAACAGGGGCGCTGCACATCCGCCAACATGAGTATTCCGACCAATCAAAACCACGGGAATATCCAGAGAGACATGGAGGCGCTGCTGCCGCAAATCGTAGACCGGAGCGAGGAGGAAATCCGGCTGTGGCTGGAGATGCTTGTTCGCGCGTACGATCCTTGCATATCCTGTTCCACTCATTATCTCCACGTCAAGTTTGTATAGGGCGATAACGCGCTTCAACGGATCCTCTGGAGGTGGTTGATGATGTGCCTGGCCGTTCCTGGAGAGGTGCTGGACATCGACGGAAGTATAGCCATGGTCGATATGGCCGGCGTGAAGCGTCGGGTCTGCATCGACCTGCTCGCTGAGGTTCACCCTGGCGATTATGTGCTGGTGCACGTCGGGTTTGCGCTGCAGATCATCGACGAACAAGAAGCGCAAGAAACGCTGAAACTCCTGCGCGCCTGTTTTCAGGAAGACCTCCATGCCGCTGTGGGCAGTCAGCAGGAGGGCGACTAGCCCGCATGACCGTATATGTGGGATAGAATCACTTGCGCGGCGCACCAGTGGAATGAAAGGCCCGCTCGTCAGGATTCATATGCTGTGCCCGTCGCGAGTTCGGCGCAGCCGTGTCTGAGCAGGGGCACAGCATATGAATCCGGCTGGCACAGACGATCAATCTGAGCAGGGGCACAGCATATGAATCCGGCCGGCACGGACGATCAATCTGAGCAGGGCGCAGCATACGACCCCAGCCCAGTTGCAGCGACACTTTCACGATAGGCGAGGGGAGGACTCTGCATGAAACTTGTCGATGAATACCGGGATCCCGCGGTCGCCCGCTACTTGCTGGAGCAAATCCGCGAGTTGTGCGATGGCCCGCTAAACATCATGGAGATTTGCGGCGGACACACGCATTCGATCGTGCGTTCCGGCATGGAGCAAGTATTGCCTCCGACCATCAAGTTTGTTCACGGTCCCGGTTGCCCAGTCTGTGTAACGCCTACCGCGAAGATCGATCAGGCGATCGCACTGGCGCGTCGCCCTCGCACCATCATCGCCACCTACGGCGACATGATGAGGGTGCCCGGTTCATCGTCCAGTTTGTTGCAGGAAAAGGCGAAGGGCGCCCATGTCAAGATCGTGTATTCGAGCCTTGACGCCGTGCGGTTGGCGGTCGAAAATCCCGACAGCGAAGTCGTGTTTTTCGCAGTTGGCTTTGAAACGACGATTCCAGCGAACGGGCTTAGCGTGATTCGCGCAAAACAGTTGGGCTTGACGAACTACTCGATGCTCAGCAATCACGTTTTGGTGCCGCCTGTCATTCGGGCGGTGCTCGATGATCCCGCTGTTCGCATCGATGCGTTTCTGGGTCCCGGACATGTGAGCACCATTGTGGGCAGTCAGGATTATGAATTTATCCCCGCAGAGTATCATCGGCCCGTTGTGATTTCTGGCTTTGAACCGAACGACATTCTGGAATCGCTCTTCATGATTCTGAAACAACGCAGGGAAGGGCGCTGCGAAGTGGAAGTGCAGTACTCACGCGCGGTCACAAAATACGGGAATCCCCGTGCATTGGACGTGGTGAAGGACGTATTTTCCCCGGTGGAACAGGAATGGCGGGGCATCGGCGCGATTGCGGAGAGCGGATTGTCGTTGCGTGAGGAATTGCGCGCGTTTGACGCGTACCATAAGTTTCACGATTGGATGCCGCTTCAGCGTCCAGAGGAACCAAGCGAGTGCGTCTGTGGAGAAATCACGAGAGGCGTCAAGGAACCGCGAGATTGCGCGTCTTTTGGAACGGGATGCACGCCGGAGCGGCCGCTTGGCGCCTGCATGGTTTCAACGGAAGGAACGTGCGCCGCGTATTATCGGTACCAACTCGTGACTGTCCAAACTGGAGGTGTCCGCGATTGAACAGACAGAGACTCGCCCGGAGCCGACCGCTTACGATGGAAGAGCTGCCCGACGTGGTTCAAATAGCGCACGGGTCGGGCGGAAAATTGACGCACCAATTGATTGAGACGCTATTTGTTCCCCTGTTTGACAATCCATGTCTGAAAGCGCTCGGCGATCAGGCGATTTTGGATCCTTCGACGGAGCGCATGGCACTCTCCACCGACGCCTTCGTCGTAAAACCGTATGTCTTCCCGGGGGGCAATATAGGCGACCTGGCGGTCAACGGAACGGTCAACGATTTGCTCATGGGCGGCGCGACTCCCGCCTATCTCACGGCTTCCTTCATTCTTGAAGAAGGACTTCCAACCAAGGAACTGGCGTTCGTTGCCGAATCAATGGCAATCGCTGCGAAAAAGGCAGGAGTGCAGATCGTCGCCGGCGACACGAAGGTGGTGGAGCGGGGAGCGGCGGATGGACTGTACATCACAACAACCGGGGTCGGGTTTGTACCGAAAGGACTCCAGTGGAGTCCGGCGCACATTCGCGCGGGTGACGTCGTGATTGTATCGGGTACGATTGGCGATCACGGTGCAAGCGTTTTGGCGCACCGGTTCGGGATTGATTTTGAAAGTCAAATCCAGAGCGACACGGCCTGTTTGCGTGAAGTGGTGATGGCGGTGCGCGATCTGCCTGGCATCCGCTGCATGCGCGACCCAACCCGCGGCGGACTGGCCACGACGGTGCAGGAACTGTCGCACACCAGCGGTTTGAACTTGCGCATCCGCGAAACGTCGATAGTCCTTCAGGAAGACGTGCGCGGCATCTGCGAGGTGCTGGGTCTTGACGCGCTGTACCTGGCGAACGAAGGGAAACTGGTTGCGGTCGTGGCGCCGGAGGAGGCTGACGAATGCCTGCGGATTATGCGCACGGTGAAGGAAAGCAAGGACGCGGCCGTGATTGGCGAGGTGACGGACGACATTCCCGGATTTGCCAGTTTGGAGACGTACATCGGCGCGGTGCGTGTGTTGGATCTTTTGTCTTTGGACCAATTGCCGAGGATCTGCTGACATGCACGAACTGAGCATCGCGGAGGAAATTGTGCGCATTGTTGCAAAAGAGGGCGCCAGCGTCAAAGCGGTTCGGGTGAGCGGCGCGTCCGTGTCGGTGGGACGGCTGATGGCCGTTGAAACAGACAATCTGCTGTTTTGCCTGGACGTACTGAAGAAAAGCGATCCGCTGACTGAGCATACGATCTTCACGGTGGAAGAAGAACAATTGCAATTGCGATGCAAGGCGTGCGATCACGTCACAGTGACGGACGAGTTCCTGTTCGCGTGCGAGGCTTGTCATTCGCAGGCTGTAGACGTGATCGGCGGGGAACAGTTGGAGGTTTCCTATCTGGAGGTGGAGTCGCATGAAGATTGACGTGAAACAGAGTGTGATGGAAGCGAACAATGAATTGGCGGCGGAGCTTCGGGCGCGCTTTGCTGAGCGGCGCGTATTGACTCTCAACATGATCAGTTCTCCGGGTTCCGGGAAAACGGCGCTGTTGGAGAACACCCTGCTGAGATTGCGTGACCAATTGAACATCGGGATTCTCGTCGGGGACGTGCAGACGGAGAACGATGCCAGACGTTTGGCTGTCTATGGTTTTCCCGTCAAGCAGATCATCACCTCCGGCACGTGCCATCTCGAAGCGCATATGATCCAAAAGCATTTGCCGTTTGTGGATCAGGGCGATCTGGATCTGCTGATCATTGAGAATGTCGGCAATTTGATCTGTCCTTCGTCGTATGATCTGGGAGAAGACTTCAAAGTCGTCTTGCTCAGCACAACGGAAGGGGAGGACAAGCCGTTAAAATATCCGGGCATATTTCGCCGTGCGAAAGTCGCCATGATCACGAAAACCGACTTGTTGCCGCATACGGATTTTGATCTGGGTCTGGCCGAACGCAATATCCGATCTATTCACAACGAAATTGACATCCTTACCCTGTCGTCGCGCAGCGGCGAAGGGTTCGACCGCTGGATCAACTGGCTGCAACAGCGGGTGCAGGAGAAGCAGTCTCTCCCCGAAGCGGCACAGCGGTCGCACGCGGAGCCGAAGTGATCACGGAGCGCCTGATCCTGTTTGTCACGGGCATGGTTCAGGGCGTCGGATTCCGCCCTTTTGTGCATCGGTTGGCCGCAAGCATGGGTGTTGTCGGCAGGGTCCGCAATGAAGGAGCCCGCGTGAGGATCGATGTGGAAGGGGAACCCGAAGCTCTGGCTGTGTTTATCGAGCGTCTGTACGCGGATCGCCCGGCCGCGGCGAACATTGAACAGATCGATGTCGAGCCCGCGCTACCCGAGGGGTATCGCGATTTTCAAATTGTTGGCTCGGCGCTCGGCTCAAAGAGTTTGTCCTTTGGCATTCCAACTGATCTGGCGATCTGTCCAGATTGCGTGCGCGATATGCAAACTCCGGGCAGTCGTTATTACCGCTATCCCTTTACGTCCTGTACGCAGTGTGGTCCGCGCTATACGGTCGCAAAGAGTTTGCCGTTTGACCGTCAAACCACGGCGATGGAGAGTTTTCCGCTGTGCGCCGAATGTCTTCAGGAATACACCGATGTGCAGTCTCGCCGTTTTCATGCGCAAGCCACCGCCTGCGCGGCGTGCGGTCCCGAATTGCAGTGGCTGGCGCCGGACGGCCGTGTGGTGGGCCGGCGGGAAGACGCGCTGAAGCGGGCCCAGGAGGCGCTACGCGCCGGGAGAATCGTGGCGGTGCTGGGCATTGGCGGGTTTCATCTCGCCGTCAATGCCAAGGATGAAGGCGCGGTGACGTTATTGCGGCAGCGCAAACGACGGCCGTCAAAGCCGCTCGCGGTGATGATGACAGAAGCGGCTCTGGCCGAGTTCTGCGTCATCGACGAAGCCGAACGCGACTGGTTGACCTCCAAAGAGCATCCGATCCTTCTGGTGAAGAAGCGCGCGAATGTCAGCCTGGCGTCCGGAGTTGCGCCGTGTATGAGCCGTTACGGAGTGTTCCTGCCATACACCGGGGTGCATGTGTTGCTGACGGAAGATGAAGCGCTTTCCACGCTGATCATGACTAGCGGCAATGTGAGCGGGGAACCGCTTGCGTACGCTGTCGACGATGGATTGAGGCGACTCGGAACCATCGCGGACGGTTTTCTCGTTCACAACCGAGCGATTATGCGACCGGTTGACGATTCGATTCTGCGGATTGACGGGGGTGCGCCGCACATCATCCGGCGTTCGCGCGGGTTCGCGCCACAGGGGGACAGTGTGGCGCACATAGGGAAAAACCTGCCGCCTCTTCTGGCGCTGGGGGGCGATCTGAAAAATGCGTTTGCCGTTTCCGATCAGGGCAAGATGTGGCTCGGCCCCTATGGCGGCGATCTCGCGGAACCTCTCACGTTTGCAGTCTTTCAGAAACAAGTCGCGTGGTACCTGAGCATGTTGCGGGTCCGCCCGGAGTTTGTCGTCTCTGATCCTCATCCAGGCTATGTCAGCCAGGCCTACGCCAAACAGTGTAGCGAAGCGAAGCTCTGGGTCCAGCATCACCATGCGCACATGGCGGCCACCATGCTCGAACATCGCCTGTCTTCCAGGGCGCTTGGGATCATTCTCGATGGAACGGGGTACGGAGACGACGGGAATATGTGGGGCGGGGAGTTTCTTCTTGGCGATTTGAGGCGCGTGGAGCGGGTGGGCCATCTACGCTCCGTGCGCACGATCTCGGGCGACAACGCCGTGCGCGAACCGTGGCGGTTGGTCCTGAACTATCTCTATGAATTGGGGTTGTGGGAGGAATTCGGGTCGTTTGTGGCCGCCGTCCTGGAACTGGATGAGAAACAGGTGACGTTTACGGAAAAGGCCTTGTGCAGCCGCTTGCCCGGCTATCGTTCCTCCAGCGCGGGGCGTCTCTTTGATGTGGCGGGCGTGCTGGTTACGGGGCACAAGATCGCCACATTTGAAGGCGAACTGCCATTGCGATTGGAAGCGTACGTGACGCCGTCGGTCGCGGATGGCTACGAGTTTCCCGTCGTACTGGAGCAAGGAAGATGGCTGGTGGAGTTGCAGCCGGGCGTCAGACAATTGCTCGAAGACTTGCGCCGCAACGCGTCGCGACCGCACATGGCTACAAAATTTCACTGCGGTTTTTGCGGCGCTCTGGTGGAAGCGGCGCAACGCATCGCCGCGGAGAACGGCATTCGCGAGGTTGTGTTGGGCGGAGGCGTGTGGCAGAATCCGTGGTTGTTACGCTGGTTTGCGCAGGCGGCGGAGCGCGCGGGTCTCGCGGTGTATCACCCTCTAAAGTGGCCGGCGAACGACGGCGGTTTAGCCGCCGGACAGACGGCCGTCGCTGTGGCTCGACTTCAGAGGGAATGAGTGTTACAGTTCCGCCTCAATCATGGCCGCGTAGCTGTTCATCCTCGCATGGAGAGCGCAAGAGAGCGTTTCTCCCGGAACAATCTCCTGGGGTTCAATCCCGAATATGACTAGCTCGCGAGGACATTCCCCAAGCTTGCGCGAGAGTTCGAGAATTCCGAGCAGGTCCGCTTCGTGAAAGGAAAAACGGCTGAGAATCTTCCGGGAACGCACGTCGTCCGGGGTGAATCTGCGAATCGCTCCAGGCTGTTCCCCCATGAAGACGCAATCCAGAAAGATGGCTTTGCTTTTTTGCGCGATGGCGTGGAGAACCCTGGCTCCCGATGTGCCCAAATCCAGAAACAGGACGCCCGCAAACTCGCCTCTGCGCGAGCGACTGGCGAATTCGGAGATGAGACGGTTTCCGATTCCGTCGTCGCTCATGAGAGGATTGCCGAGTCCAATGACGACGGTGTGAGTGGATGGGGGCATTACAGCCTCCTGGGGATTCTCTGTCGGCTCAATCACCTGGCGCACACTCCCATGTCAATGGCATCGACGGATAACATTTTCTCTTGGCGAGGATTGAATTGAAACGGTTCAAGTTGTATAGTATACTTCAAGCGGGGCCATGCGGCTTCGTTTATGCGATGAACAACGAAATAGCCTTTACAGAGCGACCGTCGTGGAAACGGTCGCTCTTACTTTTTTCGCCGCCCGTAAAGAACTCGAACAATCGTCACTGCCGCTGCAATCGCCAAACCCGCGACCGTGTTGGTCATGCTCAGATGTAGGTTCACTCGCATTCGCCACCCCCTTCGTCCAAAGATCGCTCCGAAGAGCGTCTTGCACGAAACCGCATGGCCCCACGACGGGGGTGGCGATACAACGAAGTCGGAACAATGCCTGAATACTTGACTTGTCCGCTTGACCAGTCTATTTTACCAAAAAAACGTAGAAGTCTCGATGTTTCGTCCGCATATTCTTGGCGCAAAAAGTTGCGTATGGGAGTCGTCGCTCACCAATATTGGATGGAAATTCAGGAATGCAACCAAAAATTCGACCGACTATATTGCGTTGTACAGTAGATAGTGATACACTCTAGTCAAAAGGCAGGTGTTAATTTGGAAAAACCCTCTGCGTCCTTGAGCGAAGTTCGCCGCGGCGTGTTGGAACTGGCTCTCCTCGGTCTTCTCGCCAAGGAGCCCAGTCACGGCTACGCTCTTCTCGAACGGCTGAGCGCTTTCGCCACGCTTGACATCGCCGCCGGAACGCTTTATCCGCTGTTGCGGAGATTGGAACGCGACTGCCTGGTGCGGTCGGATTGGACGGAACCACACGGCGGCCCGCCGCGCAAGGTCTATACGCTGAGCGAGCCCGGTTCGCTACGGCTGCGCGAACTCACGGCAGTTTGGCGGCAGTTGATTTCCGATATGAGCAATATTGTGGAGGTTGATCTCTCATGAACCGTGGCCATAAAGGCGAGTCAGACCAGGCAGCGCGCGCCATCGAAGCCTTCCTGCGCAGGGTGCGCCATGCCGGAAGGAAGGATCCGCAGATTCACGAGATCGTTCGGGAATTGCGGAGTCATTTGGACACCATCTGGGATCAATCGCACTCGCTGGCGGACTTGCAGGCGGCTATCGTCGACTTGGGGGAACCGTGGAAACTGGCTGGAGACGCCACGGCTTTTGCCGCTGCTTGGCGCACCGTGTGGATTCTCCTGGTGTTCTGGCCCCTGGCGATCTGGCGGCTGTTTCGCAGTCCGGTCATTCCCAGACCGCTCGCGGGCATCTTAGCGGGGCTCGTCATCCTTTCGGCGTTGCTGTGTTTTTTCACCACACTCGGAATCCAGATTGGGGCAAGCGTCGGTCCAGTGCAGACAACGACGACGCAGGTGCAAGTCGGCGCGGCTGGTGCGGCTTCCACACCCGCGCGTACATCTCAATCCTCGACTGTTATCACCTATCATCCCGGTCCGTCTTCGGCGCCGACGCCGAACTGGCCTGTCGCAATCGGGTTGTTCGCGGTTTGCTTGACGATTGGACCCGATCTATTTGGTCTACCGATTCTTGGGTCTGCCATTCTTGCGCTGTATCTCTGGAAGAAATCCACTCAAAAGCCTGCGTAGCTGTGGGGGCATGAGAAAGGCGGCCCTCGTCCAGTTCCCGATCACGCCCCACCCGACTGGCGAAGACGCGAAGTGTGGACTGGGAAGCTTCGGGATGTTCACTGCGTCACAATGGGAGCATTTCCAGCCACCTTAGCGCCGTCACAAAGCCATTAATCGATGGGGGTGAGGTTAGCAACAATTTTGGAGCGCTGCGGTTCCAAAAATGGCGGCAGGACGACTTTGTCACCAAGTGTTTCCGAATCCTCGTCAATTGCGAATCCAGGACAGTCTGTGGCGATTTCAAACAGGATGCCGTTCGGTTCCCGAAGTAGAGGCTATGGAACCAGTGGCAGTCGACCTCGCCGCTATTCGGACTACGAAAGGATTGAATGGGTCGTGTCCATTCATGATATTCTTCTTCATTGCATTTTCTTCTTCCTGCAAGGCATTAACTTACGATTCGTAAGTCTGGTCCGACGATACTTACATTACAATAGTTACTTATCTTTTGGCAATAGTCGCGTATGACCATTGTAGGACTACGGAAAGAATACTGATAGGCTGCACAGGGAAGTTCCGCAAAATATACGTGGTTTCCAGGCGCTAAGGAGTCGTGTTACAATCGATCCAAAGGGGAATGAAAACATGGCTGACAAAACGCTGGAACTGTTGCTGGCTACCGTGAATGACCTGACGATTGCAATACACAAAGGGTTCAAGGAAATGAGGGAAGAATTTCAAAAAATCAATGGGCGGCTCGACCGTCTCGAAGATGAAGTCAAGTTGACTCGAACCGAATTGAAGATACTCTCTCAAAAGTACGGTGAACATGAGGTCTCGATTGAGGCATTAAAAAAAGCAAAATAGCCCTTCAATCCCAGGATGCTATCCTTGATGCTGGGCTGAAGCAACCTGAAAACCTGAAATTCTCCACTTGACGGAAGGCGCATGCGCGGGTACTATGGACTGCAAATGAACACGCGAATCGGCGATGAAGAAGAAGAGTAGGCGTTTGCGTGTGCAGGCAGAGAGCTGGTGGCCGGTGTGAACCAGTGCGCAGCGAACGCGGAAATGGGCTTCGGAGTCACTCTTTTGATGGACGTAGAAACTGAGCTGGATCTCGTCTAGTGGAATCTCGCTTGGTGAAATCCCGTCTGTAGGAAGAGTCGGAACCGTCTCCCCGTTACAGGAGATGCGCGAAAGACAGTCGGCTGTGATTCACTTTCGCGCGCAAAGTGAGCCAGAGGCAGTTGTTTGGCTAATTAGGGTGGCACCGCGGTCCACGTCCCTAAAGGGACGGGGGCCTATTTGCGTTAAGGGGGTGATGGCCATGGAGGATGGTTGGTGGCTGGCAAGCGGGGAAACGTAGCGCAAAGCAGAAGGGGTTGACATCGGCATGGACGGTAAAGAACGTGTGCCGGGCAGAGAACGTGTGCTGACTGGCGATCGCACGACCGGTCGATTGCATGTGGGACATCTCGTCGGCAGTTTGCAAAACAGAGTTGCGCTTCAGGATTGCCATGACCTGTTTTTGCTGTTGGCCGACGTCCAGGCATTGACGACGAACTTCAGCCAGCCGGAAGGCCTGCGGGAATCTGTGCGCGGGATTGTTCTCGATTACCTCGCGGTGGGTGTCGATCCACGGCGCGCGACGATCATCGTGCAGTCGCTGGTACCGGAGATCGCGGAACTGACAGTGTATTATTCTATGTTTGTCACAGTCAATTCGCTGCGTCACAATCCGACGATCAAGGCGGAAGCCGCAGAACGCGGGTACAACGATCTGTACTATGGATTCCTGGGCTATCCGATCAGCCAGGCGGCGGACATTACTTTTTGCAAGGCAACGCTCGTTCCGGTTGGCGAGGATCAGCTACCGCACATTGAGCAGACAAGGAGAATCGTACGGCGTTTCAACGAACTGTATGGGGTGGTCTTCCCGGAACCGAGACCGCTTGTGGGCAGGGTGCCGAGACTCGGGGGTCTCGACGGGCACGGAAAAATGAGCAAGAGTCGCAATAACGCCATCTATCTGGACAGCACCCAGGAAGAGGTGGCGGCAAAGTTGCGCGCGGCGGTGACAGACCCCGCCCGCGTTCATGCGACCGACCCCGGCCATCCGGAGATTTGTCCTGTATTTGCCTATCAGCTGGCGTTTAACGAGGACGGTGCGGCGCAAGTGCATGCATCCTGTTCCACGGGTCGAATTGGCTGCAAGGCCTGCAAGCAGATGGTCGCCGGGCGGCTTGAAGAGGTGTTGCAACCGATTCGTGAGCGCCGACAGCAGTTTGCGGCCCGGCCGGATGACATCTCCGAGATTCTTCTGACTGGCACGGAGCGTGCCCGCGGGATCGCCAAAGAGACGATGGCGGAAGTGCGCGAAGCGATGAAGATGAACTATCTTGCAGAAAGTGGACAGTGAGCAGAGAAAGGTGAGACGAGACGAGATGAGCAGAGACGAGATGAGCGCGGCCAAGAATAACGAAAACGGAAGGGATCACCAACTGGACCGCATCGTATTCATCGGCCGCACCTACGATGAATATCGCCGCATGTTTCGCCTGCATGAACGGAACCTGGTTGGCAGAAAGATTCTTGATTGTCCGGCGGGCTCGTGCTCGTTTGCAGCGGAGATGGGCGCACGGGGCATCGAGGTGGTCGCGTGTGACATCGCTTATTCGCAGAGTTCCGATGAACTTGCGTCACGGGGCGAGGCAGACGTGGCGCACGCCATTGAGGACGTGGAGCGCAATCATGATTCGTACCGATGGGACTATTTTGGCGGCGTGGGGGCGTTGCGGTATACCCGCATGAAGGCTCTCAACGGGTTTTTGGCCGACTTCAGGAGGACCCGGACTGCGGAACTGGAGGCCGAAACCGAGGGCGGAGATGGGTTTCCGGTCGACCGCAGAAGGACGCGAACCCCAGCGAACAGTGGCCGCTATGTCGCTGCCGCACTGCCTGCGCTGCCATTCGCCGATGGCGCTTTTGATCTGATCCTGTCCGCCAACTTTCTCTTTTTGTATGCGGACCGGCTCGATCTGGCCTTCCACGCGGCGACGTTGCGCGAATTGATGAGAGTGGCGCGGGAAGAAATTCGCCTCTTTCCTGTGGTGAATTTCTCCGGGGAACGGTATGCTCATATGGACTTCATCATGCGTGTTGCGGGAAGCGCCGGATTTGAGGCGCGGGTGGCGCCAGTGCCCTATGAGTTTGCACTGGGCGCCAACGCCATGCTGCAGTTGACACGAGTGCCGGGATAGACCGTCATGCTGCTGCGCAGCACCAACAACCGGGAAGAAAATACGCCTGCGGCGATTTTCCGGGATAGACATCCATGTCTGAGTTTTGCGAAGCAAAATCTCACCGTGGCGCCATCAGTGGAATGAAAAAGCGTCTGCGACGTTTTTCAGGGATGAAAAACCCGCTTGGCCGGAATCGTATGCTGTGCCGAGGCGAGTTCGGCGCAGCCGTGTTTGAGAAGCGGCGCAGCATGCGATGCCGGTCGGCAGGAACAACCGTATTTTTCGGGTTAGGAGAGATTTGGTATGCAGTCCAGGGAAGAGTATGCGCGGAACCTCTATGCGCGGGAAGATGAACTCCTGACCGCAGTCCGGGAATCGATCACGGCGAACGGGATGCCGTCGATCTCTGTGCCTGCAGAATTGGGGAAATTGTTGACGCTGCTCGTGGCGATGTCAGGCGCGCGAAACATTCTGGAAATTGGAGCGCTCGGCGGCTACAGCGGTATTTGCCTGGCGCGCGGGCTGACTCCTGAGGGACGTCTGACATCGCTGGAGTTGCATGACAAGCACGCCGACCTCGCTCGCGCGAATCTGGCGCGAGCGGGTTTTTCGCATGCAGTCGAGTACAGGATTGGCGACGCCCGCGACAGTCTGGCCGCCCTGCTCGGCGAAGGGGCAGAGTATGACTTTTTCTTTATTGACGCTGATAAGGAGAACTACCCGAACTACCTGGACTACGCTCTGCGTCTTGCCAGTCCGGGCGCCATTATCGCGGCGGACAATGTCCTGCTCGGCGACAGAGTGCTCGATCCGGATATTCACGACGCGTCGGTGGAAGCGATGCGCGAATTCAACCGGAGATTGGCGCAAGATGATCGCCTCGACGCGATGCTGCTTCCGATTCGCGACGGATTTGCCGTAGCGCGCGTCAAGTGACAGTGGACGTCGCCAGTGTGACACGCAGAGGATGCGCTGAACTCTTGTGAGCTGGACCACATCTTCAGTACATGCGGACCATCCAGTCAAGGAAGCGGTGAAAGTGTTCATCCGCTTCCTTGTGCTTCGGATAGACGATGAGCGAAGGGCGGGTCAGGGCGCCGTCTTCTATGACAATGGCGCTCAGGTGTCCATGGTGAACGTCATCGCTGACGGTTCGTCTGGGCAGCAGGCCGACGCCAAGTCCCTGCGCCACCATGCGTTTGACGGCGCTGATGCTGTCGAGTTCCATGATCACGTCCGGGAACACTTCGCGTTTTGCAAGAAAGTCGTCAACGCGCCTGCGAAAGGGGGCGATCCTCGTGCCGAACGCGATCATCGGCACCTCATGCAGGGCAAAGAGACCGGGAAATGATCTCGCGAACGGATGCGTCGGGGGCACGATGAGCACCACGTCGTCGGCGGGCAGTTCGCGTTGCCGGAGTTCCGGGTGGTATGCCTCGCTGCCTAAAAATGCGACGTCTGCTGTGCCAGAGAGCAAGGACTGAATGGACTCGTCATAGAGTGTTGAGCGCAGATAACAGGTGAAACCGGGATGTTCTCTGCGGTATTGGCCGAGCAGCCGCGGCAACTCATAAGCGGCAAATGCCCTGCCCGCCACGATGGTCAGCGGCGCAGGGGTTGCGGACTTCAGAAATAGTCTCATCTGTTCGACGATAGAGGCGGCCACCGGCAATAGACGTTGGCCTTCCCGGGTAAGGGTGACGCCGCTCGCGGCGCGTACGAACAGTTGGAGACCCACTTCATTTTCGAGTTGCCGCAGTCTGTGCGTGACTGTGGATTGAGCCAAAAAAAGTTCATCTGCCGCCCGGTTGACCGACTGGCTGCGGGCTATGGCCAGAAACGTCTCCAGTTGTTCCAGATTCATCGCGAATGCCCTTCCAGTCTATCGATTGTTTCGATCGGTTATCATGTACATTCTATAACATGGACCACGCGATCCGCGCTAGTGTTGTTTTCAGGAGGTGTTTTGCGATTATGGAGAGAGACGCCAAAGAACTTGTGCAACAGCAGTTTGGTCGGACCGCGCAGGAGTACGTGAACAGTGAATCGCATGCCAGAGGCGACGATCTGGAGCTGATCGTGGAGTGGACGCTACCCCAGTCAGACTGGACCGCGCTGGACATCGCCACAGGCGGCGGCCATGTTGCCAAAGCGCTGGCTCCGCATGTACGCACGGTGGTGGCTACCGATTTGACGCAGCCGATGCTGGCCGCCGCAAGAGATCACCTGCTTGGCGCGGGCATCGCAAATTGCGTGTACGTGCGGGCAGACGCGGAAAAATTACCGTTCCTGAACGAGTCGTTTGAGGTTGTCACCTGTCGAATCGCCGCTCATCACTTTCCAGCGCCGCAAGCGTTTGTGATGGAAGCGGCCCGCGTGCTGAAACCCGGCGGACGGTTTGTGCTCATCGACAATGTGGCGCCAGAAGACATTCAACTGGCGAACTTTATGAATACGGTCGAACACGCGCGGGATCACAGCCATGTGCGGTGTCTGGCTGTTTCGGAGTGGAAACGGCTCGCCGCACAGGCGGGTCTTTACATAACGGCCGAGAACACGCGCCGGAAAACGCATGCCGTGCCCGGTTGGGTGCGGCGGGCCGTGTCTGATGAGCGTCAGTTCGCGGAGGTGGTTCATTGTCTGCAAACTGCGGATGAACGGATACAACGGTATTTCTCATTTACCTTTGAGGAGTCTGGACAGGTGGCGACGTTTCAGGTTGACGAATGGGCGACGCTCTGTGTCAAACCGGGAACGGCATAGGCGGAGCGCGCTTGCGAACTGTCATATGGAGAAGCTGTGTGCTGCGAAAGTCCTGTACCATCCAAGTGATGAGCATGCGAACAGGCGGATTTCGTGTTAGAATGTGCCAATAGACCGTCCTGTGTGAGTTTTGCGAAGCAAAATCCATAGCGCTGCCTGGCGCGCCAAAGACGGAGTGAAAAAGCGCCTGCGACGTCTTTGGAGGATGCCAACCTGGCTTGGGGAGGAGACATATACTGTGCCCGTCGCGAGTTTGGCGCAGACATGTTCGAGCAGGGGCACAGTATATGACTCCGACCGGCAGGGACGATCCTTCTTCGCAACAGGGGCACAGTATATGTCTCCGACCGGCAGGAACAATCATTTTTCGCAACAGATCCATCACACGAAACCGGAGGGATCTCCCATGCAGGCGCACATCATCGGTCGCTTCTCCAGTCATGAGCGTGCGGAACAAAGCGTTGTTGAATTGATGCGCGATTTCCCAGGGCAAGTTTCTCTAAGCACCTCTACGCCCCATGAACATTGGTGGCAGCAGGGTCATTGGCTGGAATCCTCGCTCGCGGCTATCGGCGGCATTGCGGCGACGGTCTCCAATATCGTTCCGGGATTCGGCGTGTTATTTATGGGCGGACCGCTCGATGGAATCCAGCAAGGTCGCATATTGGGGGATTGGTTGGAGGCGTATCCAGACAGTCACCAGGAAGTAAATTCCCACTTTGTCATCGTTACGGCTTCACAAGACGCGGCAGCCTCAGTGAAACGTAAACTTTCGGAACTCGGCGCCGAAAATGTGCACACCGTCAAATATGGCCAGTGATTGATTCGTGTATAATGTGACATGGACGGGCATTAGATTAAAGAAGGGTGTATCAGAGTACAGGAGGGCTATGCAGTGGGAAGAGTAAAACGCTCCATCTTTATCGGAGCGGCGGTTATCATCGTTCTGGCGGGGAGTGTGGTTGCGCTCGCAGAGACTGGCAAGAATCAGGTCCTGCCGCCACAGTCTGCTGTGCCAATCACGGCAAACCTCAATACGGGCGCCGTTTCCTTGTCGGCTCCGGCCGCCGAACTGATTGACGCCAAGACCGGGCAAGTTTTGTACGCGAACAATGTCCTGAAGAAGCATTATCCGGCTTCACTGGCCAAACTGATGACGTCTCTGATTGCGCTGGAGATGGTGAAGCGTCACCAGTTGTCGTTGCATTCCATTATTCCCGTCAGTCAGTCAGCCTACCAGGTGGCGCTGACGCCGGGACTCTCCGTGGCATACCTGAATCCATCCGAACATATTCCGCTCAGTAAAATGCTGGAGTACATGTACGTGGTGTCGGCTGATGACGCGGCCGTGGCGTTGGCCGACGCGATGGCGGGCACGCAGGCCGAATTTGCGAAACTGATGAATGAAAAGGCTCGACAGTTAGGAATGACAGGAACTCGATACGCAAACGCCTCAGGTCTCCAGAATCCTCATATGTACACAAACGCTCGCGATGTAGGTGTCTTAACGAGGTATCTCATTAATCGCTTTCCGATCGTACTCAAATATGCGTCTGAACGCGGCATGTACATCCACCCGGGTCAATACGGAACAAATTATGACCAACTTCTTGGGCAGTTCAATGGTCTTGATGGGCTCAAGACAGGTTCGACCACAGAGGCGGGATATTGTTTTGTCGGCACCGCGAAGCGAGGGAATATGCGGCTCATCAGCGTGATTCTCGATACGCAATCCTTTCCGGCGGTGTTTCAGGATACGACCACGCTTCTGGGCTTCGGCTATTCGCAGTTTACACCTCGCAAGATTCAGAATGCTGGACAGCCGTTGACTCCAATTCCTGTTCGGGATGCGGCGAATCAGAATCTGGCCGTCGCTCCACACAACGATGTGGTGGTCGATGTACTGCGTGGAGCGCGTCAGACTGTCACGTACAATGTCGTTCCGAGTGAACTGCAGGCGCCAATTGTGAAGGGGCAAAGGGTGGGGGTTGAGAATGTGGCGGTAAACGGTCATGTTGTCCTGCAGGCGCCTGTGTACGCGCTTGCGAATGATCCCAAGGCAAATCTTGTTGAGAAAGTGTGGCGCAGCGTGATGACGTCTGCCCACCACGGGGCGCGGAGTCTGATACACTGGATTGGTCAGAAGCTGCACAAGTATCTCTACCGTTAAGGACCTGAATCAGTCAGCGTTGTCGAATAATCAGCCTCTGCCATGGACCAGGAGGGAGCATATCCATGAAACAGTTTCCGAAAGAATTTGTGTTTGGGGCGGCGACAGCCGCGTACCAGGTCGAAGGCGCGGCGCAGGAGGATGGTCGGGGTCCGTCCATCTGGGATGTGTTCGCTCATACACCGGGAAAGACCTACCTGGGGCAAACAGGAGACATTGCCTGCGACCAGTACCACCGTTACCAGGAGGACGTTCGGCTCATGCGCGACCTGGGACTTGCCAGCTATCGATTTTCCATTGCCTGGCCCCGCATCTTGCCTTCCGGCGCGGGTCAGGTCAATCAGGCGGGCGTCGATTATTATCTGCGTTTGACAGAAGCGCTGTTGGAACAGGGAATCACTCCCCTGGCCACCCTCTATCACTGGGATCTCCCACAGCCGCTTGGAGAGCGGGGGGGATGGACAAACCGCGACACCGCTTCCTACTTCGCGGAGTACGCGGCCGCTGTCGTGGATCGTTTGGGAGATCGAATTCACCGCTGGATCACGCTCAATGAACCGTCTGTCGTCGCGTATGTAGGGCACCTCCTCGGGCAACACGCGCCCGGGCATCAGGATACAGCAGAAGCTCTGCGCGTGGCTCATCACCTGATGGTTGGCCACGCGGAGGCGGTTGAGGCCATACGAGCCCACAGTTCCCTGGCGGAAATTGGGGTGGCGCTGAGCCTGTCCCCCGTGCATCCGGCCGACGCGGAACCTGCCAATGTTGCGGCCGCGTCTATTTATGACGGCCAGCTCAATCGCTATTTTCTCGATGCCGTGTGTCGCGGCGAGTATCCACAAGATGTGCTGGCAGCTTACGGCCAAGTTGTCGATCTGTCTTACATTGCGCAAGCGGACATGAATCTGATGAAACGCCAGACCATTGATTTTTTGGGTATCAATTATTATTTCCCGAGCGTCGTGCGGGCGGGGGGCCATCCTCTGTTGGTAGAAACACTGCCTCCGGATGGTCCGGTTACGGAGATGGGTTGGCCGATCAGGCCAGAGGAACTGCGCGACCTGTTACGGCGTGTGGCCCGCGATTATCCGGGCATACCCCTGTATGTAACTGAAAACGGCGCAGCGTTTGCAGATACGGTAGAAGCTGGCCGTGTGCACGACCAAGCGCGCGCAGACTTCCTGAGAAGCCACCTGGAAGCCTGTCTTGCCGCGATTGACGACGGCGTCGATTTGCGCGGTTACTATGTGTGGTCGCTGCTGGATAATTTTGAGTGGGCGTATGGGTACAGCAAACGGTTTGGCATCGTATATGTGGACTATGAAACGCAACAACGGATTCCTAAAGATAGTGCTCTGTGGCTAAAGCAGTTCATTGCTGCACAAGCTGACAATGGGTGAAGAAATGAGCCGACGAACGAAACGGACGTGGGTTGCCACGTCCGTTTCTCGAATAACCGCTCGGGCCGCACGCCCCTGAGGAATCCTGAATCCGCGTTATCTGTCACGCCGTGAAAATATCCGGCGCCAGCTGTGATTGGCGGCCCTGTGGTAGAGATAATAAATGCCCACAACCAAAAACAGCAAGAGCGCGACTTTTATAAGCAGTGACAGGACCGCGCTAAACACGATGAAACCGACATAGATTAGAAATATGGCTGCAACAAACTTGATGATGTCCAAAAACATGACAATCTCCCCTTGTATATGGCCCACAGTTCCATCTTCCTACATAACGGGCGCCTGGTCAATACTCCACTACTGGTTTATACGGACAAGAGCGGGATAAGTTTCAGGCGTCTGTGCCGTATTTTGCGCAACCGTTGTCGCCGACTCATGGTATTGCGCCCACTTGCGCACCCTACAGGCATGGCTATGTGAAAGGGGTGACCCAATGGGAGAAATAACGGTCCAGGAGATCTTTGCGGGAATGAAGAACAACTTTCTGCCAGAGGCGGCCGGCGACCTGCGAGCCACAGTTGCCTATGTGCTGGACGGTGAAGGCGGAGGAGCATGGACGGTCCAAGTTGCAGACGCAAAAGTGGAGGTGACAGAGGGCCTTGAAGGGAAGGTGGACGCCACAGTGGTTGCGAACGCCGATGACTTTGTCAAGGTGGCCCTGGGGCAATTGCACCCGGTGTCAGTTCTAATGACAGGAAGGATAAGGATTGAGGGCGATACATCTCTGGTGCAGAAGTTATTTGGGCTCTTTCGGCAACCCAAAACCTCATAGGGCCAGAGACTGGGGCGCGGTACAGAAAAAACAGGGGCGCTCACGCACCCCTTGCTTTAATTGCCGATAGTCGGTCGAACGAGGTCGTTGCGTAAGATGGGGGCTCCGGCAGGAAAGTTTTGATCAACCACTCCACCGCCCTCGTCGGCCATGCGATGGACGCCTTCTTCAATATCCTCGTGCGCCGATCGCGCGACTTGCCCCGACGGCACTTCCTGTGGCCCGTCTTCATCGGGTGTCATCCTTGACAGCCCCCTTTCGCGGTTGTGGTATAATTTGATACCAGGGAAGGCTTTGGGCACCTCTGCACCATAGCATGCGAACCTGGCAGTCTTTTTATGTGGAGGAGCGGTCGCGCGTTTGCTTCCATGTATAGTGGGGCGCGACTTGTCTTATGAGCTAAAGCGAGGGTAAAAGGATGAACATTCATAACGATCCGTTTGCGGCAAGAAGCGAATTGACCGTAAACGGAAAGCATTATCAGTACTACCGTCTTGCGCGCCTCGACGAACTGGGCGTCGGCGCAGTGTCGCGATTGCCTTTTTCGATCAAAATTCTCCTGGAGAGTGTTTTACGAAAGCTTGACGGATATGTCATAACTGAAGATCATGTGAGGCAGATTGCTGACTGGAACGCCGCGGCACCCGATCAGTCACAGGAAGTTCCATTTATGCCTGCGCGTATCCTGCTTCAGGATTTTACAGGTGTTCCTGTAGTTGTCGATCTGGCTGCCTTGCGACAGGCGGTGCATCGGCTGGGTGGGGATCCCAAAAAAATCAATCCGCTTGTTCCCGTCGATCTGGTTATTGATCACTCGGTGCAAGTGGACAGTTTTGGTCAGGGGAATTCCTTGAATATCAATACCGATTACGAATTTGAACGCAATGATGAACGTTATAAATTTCTGCACTGGGCAACAAAAGCCTTCGAAAATTTTCGCGTAGTGCCGCCATCCACTGGTATCGTGCATCAGGTAAACCTGGAATATCTGGCGTCCGTAGTACAGGTGCGACAAGACGATCACGGGGTGCTGGCGTTTCCGGATTCTCTGGTTGGAACGGATTCTCACACGACGATGGTCAATGGTTTGGGCGTGCTTGGTTGGGGAGTGGGCGGGATTGAAGCGGAGGCCGGGATGCTGGGACAACCGCTCTATTTTGTGACGCCAAAGGTCGTGGGATTCAGACTGACGGGCCGCCTGCCGGAAGGATCGACAGCCACCGATCTCGCGCTCACAGTGACCAACATGCTTCGAAAAAAGGGTGTAGTTGGGCAATTTGTTGAATTTTTTGGGCCTGGTCTCAGCGCGATTACACTTGCAGACCGCGCCACGATCGCTAACATGGCGCCGGAGTACGGGGCGACGATGGGCTTTTTCCCCGTCGACGCAGAAACGATCAATTATCTTCGCAACACGGGTCGCGACGACGAACTTATCGCTCTGGTGGAGGCGTATGCAAGAGCGCAAGGTTTATTTCGTACGGACGAGACCCCGGATCCAGTGTTCTCCGATGTGCTGACGCTGGATCTCTCCACGGTAACGCCTTCTTTGGCCGGACCCAAACGGCCGCAGGACAGGGTGGAATTGTCCGCGATGAAACAGCAGGTGCAACAGGTGCTGAGCACACCCGTCAAGGAGGGTGGATTCGGTCTTGGCGAGGAACAGCTCGCAAAGACCGTGACTGTCACTCAGGGTGACGGTTCCACCTCTGACATGAAGGCCGGAGCGCTCGCCATTGCCGCGATTACAAGTTGCACCAATACCTCCAATCCGTCGGTCATGCTCGCCGCCGGACTGTTGGCGAAAAAGGCAGTGGAACGGGGTCTGGCGCGGTGTGCGCATGTGAAAACCAGTTTGGGGCCGGGTTCGCGCGTCGTGACCCAGTATCTCGAGGATTCAGGAACCTTGCCGTACCTGGAGCAACTCGGATTTCAGGTTGTCGGTTACGGATGCACCACATGCATCGGAAACAGCGGACCGCTGATCCCGGAAGTTGAGGAGGCCATTCGCGCGGAGGAATTGACCGTGGCGGCCGTTCTCAGTGGAAATCGTAACTTTGAAGGCCGCATTCACCCCTTGGTGAAGGCAAACTATCTGGCCTCGCCGCCGCTTGTGGTGGCGTATGCGCTGGCTGGCACTGTCGATATCGACATGATGAATGATCCGCTTGGCCACGACAGAGACGGTCATCCGGTCTATCTCCGCGACATCTGGCCGACGTCGCACGAGGTTGAACAGGCTATTGCATCGTTTGTGCGCCCTGAGTTATTTAAAGCCAAATACAGCGATGTGCTGCACGCCAATGAACGGTGGAACGCGTTGCCGACTCCGGAAGGAGAGCTGTACGACTGGAATTCTGAATCGACCTATATTCAGGAACCACCGTTTTTTGTGGGCCTTGGACCCGAGGTGGAAGCGATTCAACCTATTACAGGCGCGCGCGTCCTGGCGCTGCTTGGCGACTCGGTTACGACAGATCACATTTCTCCTGCCGGGGCCATTGGTCCAAAGAGTCCCGCAGGGCTGTTTCTGCAAGAGCGCGGAGTGAGTATCCATGATTTTAACTCGTATGGATCACGGCGCGGCAACCACGAAGTCATGATGCGCGGCACATTTGCCAATGTGCGGATTCGCAATGAAGTTGCTCCGGGAACTGAGGGCGGAGTGACGACTTTCATTCCCACCGGCGACAT
>JAJZEE010000042.1 GCA_021805735.1 Bacillota bacterium | reverse complement strand
GTCTGAGCAGGGGCACAGCACAGGAATCCAGCCGAGCGAGTTTCTCACCCACTTATGGGTCGCGCCGCGACATCTCCATCTCTCAGGAAACATCCTGTCCGATGGCATCGAACAAATCGGGTCGTGGTTTCGTCCTCTGCAATGAACCGTGAAGAAAGGGATGCTATAATGGATGGGAGCGATGGACCCTCGCATGACGAGAGCAGGAGGCGGATGAGGCCTTGCAGGGTGAGAAGGAGCCACAGCTTGCAGGTCTGATTCGGCGAGTGCAATTGGGTGATGCAGAGGCATTTTCGGACCTGGTCCAGGAGTATTCCCGACATGTCTACCAGACCGCTTACACAATCGTACGATCACGACTGGACGCCGAAGAAGTGACTCAGGACGTATTTATAAAGGTTCACCGTAAACTGCACACACTAAAGGATGCTAACGCATTCCCCGCGTGGGTGACAACGATCACGACGCGCCTGGCGATTGATCGCATCCGTCAGGTGCAACGACGGCGTTCCGATCCGTTAGAAACCATTGAGGATATCGCCCAGATTCGCGCGGACCCAGCCACGCGACCGATCATTGAAGAGGCTCTCGACGGGTTGTCGCCAGCGCATCGGGCGATCCTTCTGTTACGTGAGCGTGATGGCTATGAGTATGCGGAAATTGCCGCCATTTTGTCCATTCCCATCGGCACGGTAAAATCTCGCCTCGCTTACGCCAAGCAGGCGGTGCGCAAGCGATTTGACGATCGTGAAGAAGGCGATGCCTGACAGGCGATGGAGGCGCATGCAGACCGATTGACAGCAGGAACCCGGACGCCCTGTTCTCCAACGCAGGCGCGCGCAACACAGTCGCGGCGCGCAGATAACGCTCGGCAGGCATGCGGGGCATGACGATGAATTTCACGCAGGGAAGGCGACAGATGATGGGAAACGACGAGTTGTACACCACCACGGAACTTCATGATGAGGCGAGAACCTCCCTGATGACCGCGTTTGCCGTGGAGCCGCGCGCAGGTCTTGACAGCGCAATCCTGCTCAGTGTGCGCCGCACAGCCGCTGAACGCCGCATGAAACTTGCGCGGCTCACGATGATTGTAAGCGCCGTTGGTTTTGCCTCGCCTTTGGCGCTGCTCTTCGTCGCATTTGGACGAAGCGTACTCTACCTCGCCTGGAGATTGGGCCTGACTCTGCAGACTGGTGTGATTGGCGCTTCTCTCCACACCGCCGGAGCAAACTCGGTGACAGCTTTCATCATTTCTGCGCTGTTGGTGGGCGCCGCGGGCGCTTTTACGCTGTCGGCCACCCGACTGGCGCGCACTGGCGGGTGACACCATGCGACTATACTTTTCGCGGGAACGCCGCATCATGCCCTTGTGGTTGCGCGCAACGATTTTCGCCGTACTTTTAGCATTATTTGCAAGCTCAGGCACGCCTGCGTTTGCGGCTGAAACTGTGTCGAGGCAACCCTCTGCCGTCATTGTTCCCGCCAATGAGAACGTCGATACAGTGTTCACAGTAGGCCATCCTCTGTGGATCAGAGGCATCGTCACCAATTCGGTTATCGCCGTAGGCAGCGACATTCATCTCTTGCCTGGATCAGTGACCACGTTTGTCCTGTCGATTGGCGGTCAAGTATTTCAGTCGCCTCTTTCCAGGGTGACGGAAGGCGTATTTGCCATCGGCGGCGGCAATCGACTGGTGACTACACTGACACTCGCAAGCCTGCTTAGCGTTGGCGGGTACTTTTTACGGGCCAGTCTGGCTGCTGCCCTGTTTTTCATTCTTCTGGCAGGTGGCAATCTGGTATATGCGCGGGATGAACAGATCAGTGCGTGGATTGGTCGCAAGTACCTGCGACTGCTTGGCACGGGCGTGATGATCAGCATTGCGCCAGCCATACTCATGGTGGCGAGCTTCGGTACGCCGCTGATCTGGATACCGACCATTGCCATCGGTCTTTTGTACACGTTGCTCGGATTTTGCGGAATGGTCTTTGTATCCAACAAAATTGGCCGCACGGTCCTGAGCGCCATGCAGCAGCCGGCCCGCAGGGTTCTCTCGCTGTATGGCTCGCTGGCGATTCTCTTTGTCACTAATGTGCCTCTGATCGGAGTTCTGGTCACAGTCGCGCTGTGGCTGCTCGGCGTTGGCACCATGTGGACCGTCATTCTCCGAAGGGGACTCACAAAGACGCCGGAGATCTAACCCGCAGCTTCGATCCGTTCCTTCCCCCAAGTGGCGAGCCGTATCAGAAGCGGACTTTAAACACCCGCTCGTACAACCTCGATAAGGCCGCGAGATCTGCGCTCATCTCGGCCGCCCGGGCATAGGCGCGATCATTTTTTGGATACGCCAGATCGTGCAGCGCCCGTCGCAGCTTTGCTCCCTCTTCTTGCATCTGTTCCGCAGCGTACAGACAGCCAGCCTGCAACGCGTGCTCCCCGAATGCCAATCGCCACTTGTCGTCAGAGCCAAGCTCTTCATACTCGCGTCTCCGCTGTGGTGCAATGTCCGCCCAATCCGCAGGCGGCATGCGCGGACCGTCCACTCGCGCGTCCAGACGAAGACACTCGTAGATGATCCCTGAATCCCTGATTCTCACGTCCGCATCAATCCGATACCCGTATGCGCCCGCCCAGTAGCGGATCAGCCCGCTGCCGTTCATCGGCTGAACGACCAGCCGCATAGGTTCTGCCGATAACACTCTGGCCGCATGGCTGGACGTCAGGATATTCCATATCGTCTGTCCTCCCATGCCGGCAAGCACGATGGCGTCCACCTCAAAAGGGATCAGCGGGTGCAGTCCATCGCCCTGGCGGACTGAGATCGTCTCTTCCAGGCCAGCTCGCAACACCGCTTCCCGCGTCGCCCTAAAGGGCCCCTCATTCAGTTCAATCGCCACCGCTGTCCGGACAACGTGTTCTTGCACCAATGCAATCGGGAGCAGTCCATGATCGCTGCCAATATCTGCGACGCGCCGAACGCGACCCACCAACTCCGCTACCCGCAAAAGACGCGCGGTCAGTCCTCTCATAGGCACCACCGAACGTTCCATATCACATAGTCAGCAACCGATCTGTCTGGCGATCACCATGCGTTGGACCTCTGAAGTTCCTTCGCCGATTTCCATTAACTTCGCGTCTCTCATGTACCGTTCTACAGGGAAATCCTGAACGTAACCGGCTCCCCCATGAATCTGGACAGCCTGATCGCATGTCCGCATGCAGATCTCTGAGGCAAATAGTTTGGCCATCGCCGACTCCTGTGTAAACGGCCGATGCTGATCCTTGAGCCACGCCGCTTTCAACACCATGGTTCTTGCGAGTTCAATATGCATGGCCATGTCCGCCAGTTTGAACTGAATCGCCTGAAACTTCGAGATCGCCTGACCAAACTGAGTACGCTCTTTAGCATAACGAAGCGCTGCTTCATAGGCAGCCTGGGCGATGCCGACGCTGAGTGCGCCTATGCTGATGCGACCGCCGTCGAGAGTGTACAAGAACTGCTTGAATCCTCCCGTCTCACTGCCCAATATGTTGGCAGCGGGGATTCGGACATCTTCCAAAGCCAGTTCAACCGTATTGCTCCCGCGAAGTCCCATCTTCTCATATGTCCGGGTGACCGAGAAACCCGGCGTGTCCGTCGGTACGATGAAAGCGCCAATCTGGTTGCGACCATCCTTTTTCCCGACAACAGCAGTCACAACGATTGTCTTTGCGTATCCGGCATTGGTAATATACGCCTTACTGCCATTGACGATAAACTCGTCACCGTCGCGTACGGCGCGCGTTTGCGTTCCCCCTGCGTCAGACCCGGCGTTTGGTTCCGTCAGTCCAAATGACCCCAGAGCCTGCCCCGTTGCCAGCGGAACCAGATGCGTCCGCTTTTGCTCTTCGGTGCCAAAGTAATACAGCGGACCGCATCCGAGCGACACGTGCGCCGCATAACTGAGTCCAGTGCTCCCACAGGCGCGGCCAATCTCCTCCACGGCCAAAGCATAGGAGATCGTATCTGCGCCGGCTCCTCCGTACTCCTCGCTGATCGGCAGTCCCAACAGCCCCAGTTCACCCAGTTGCTTGAACGTTTCCAGCGGAAAGCGCGCGGTTCGGTCAATATCCGCCGCTTTTGGAGCGATCTCGCCTTGCGCAAAATCGCGAACCATCTTCATGATCATCGTCTGTTCCTGCGTCAGATCAAAATTCAATCCCGGTTCCCCCCGTCACACGATTGCGGCGACCGACCGAACAGTCGGTCGCCGCTCTTCACAGCGAAAGAGGCGGTTGCGTTGCAACCGCCAACAAAGACCCCGCTCATTCAAGAAAATCCTTCAACCGTTTGCTGCGGCTCGGATGGCGAAGTTTGCGAAGCGCCTTGGCCTCGATCTGACGGATGCGTTCCCGTGTGACGCCAAAGACCTTGCCCACTTCTTCCAGCGTACGGGTCCGCCCATCATCCAAACCAAAGCGCAGACGCAGGACATTCTCTTCGCGCTCTGTTAAAGTGTCGAGAACATCCTCCAGTTGCTCTTTTAGCAGCTCATAAGCAGCCGCGTCTGCAGGCGCCAGCGCATCTTCATCCGGAATGAAATCGCCAAGATGCGAGTCATCCTCTTCGCCAATGGGCGTTTCCAGTGAGACAGGCTCCTGGGCAATCTTTTGAATTTCGCGGACTTTTTCCGGACTCATGTCCATCTCGGCCGCAATTTCTTCCGCGCTCGGTTCACGACCCAGTTCCTGCAACAGTTGGCGGGAGATGCGGATCAGTTTGTTGATCGTCTCCACCATATGCACGGGAATCCGGATTGTCCGGGCCTGATCCGCGATCGCCCGCGTAATCGCCTGACGGATCCACCAAGTGGCATATGTGCTAAACTTGTAACCCTTTCGGTAGTCAAACTTCTCCACGGCTTTGATGAGCCCCATGTTGCCTTCCTGAATGAGATCCAGAAAGAGCATTCCCCGTCCCACGTATCGCTTCGCGATGCTGACGACCAGACGCAGATTGGCCTCCGCCAGCCGCCGTTTGGCCTCCTCATCGCCTTCCTCAATCCGCTTTGCGAGTTGGATCTCATCCTCGGCGGACAGCAATGGCACGCGTCCGATCTCTTTCAGATACATGCGGACCGGATCGTTGATTTTGATACCCGGGGGCACACTCAAGTCTGTGAGATCGAACTCGTCCTCCTGACGGGTTTCTCTCTCCGCCAATTCATCTTCCGGAGCGGCGTCTTCGTCAGCGTCTTCGGCATCCTCGTCGTCCACCTCGTTAACAACCTCAATACCAAGGTCGGTGAGGTGCTCGAAGAAATCCTCAATCTGTTCGCTCTCCTGATCAAAAGGAGACATCCGGTCCATGATCTCAGTGTATGTCAAGACGCCCCGCTTTTTCCCGGAAGACAGCAGATGTTCCCGGACGTCCTCCAGCGTTTGGCCCAACTGCGCATCGTCTTGCAACTCTTTGTTCATCTTCCGCTCCTCCTTTCACTACTTAAGCCCTTGCGCGAACTTCTCGCACCCCAGTCGACAACTCTCTTTGCAACCGCCACAGTTCTGCCTCCATTGCCTTCATGCCCGCGATATCGCCGCGCTCGCTGGCCAGTTTCAATTGCTGCGAAACGGTGGCCAATTCCTTTTCTACGCCATATGCGATCACGCACTGGATGTAATCCCGGATCGCCCCCGACTCACTCCCCAACTCCACTGTTTCCGGCGCGTGGTGCAACAACTTGGTAGCAAATTGGAGAACTTCCGGATCGTCAATGCCGCTTAGGAACAGTTCTGGGTCGGCCGTCTCATGATCCGCGTAAAAGGTGTACAGATACGCTTGCAGCGCACTATGAATAGGTAATGAAAATTCCGTTTCCAGACCGCTTTCCACTTGTTTCGCAATAGCCGCGTCGAGTAACATATAAGTCAGGAGTTGCCGTTCTGCCACCTCGTGTTTCGCAGGCAGTTTCGCATTGTCTGATGGGCGTTCCACCGTGTAGGCTCGGCTCACAGTATTCCACTTTTTTACACTTCTATCCGTTTGACTTCGTTTTTCTTTTGTGCGAAGTTGCGTCTGGAGATCCTCTCGAAGCGCGGACAGCGATATGGAGTACGTCCTGCTGAGCCATTCAATCGTCGCTTCCCGCTCGATGGAACTGTCTTCATTGGCGACGATCTGCAGGGCCTCGCGCAGGTATTCGATCCGCCCTGACGACATGTGGTCCGGGTGTTTGTGGGTAAGCATGAGGAGTTCGAATTGCAACGCCCCCATGGCCGTCTCGAGAACGTTCGTGCGAAACGCCTCCGCCCCCTGGTCTCGGACCCATTCGTCCGGGTCGACGCCTTGGGGCATTTGCGCGACTTTTACAGGCACCTGCAGGGCTCTCAACACCTGAATGCTCTTTTGCGCCGCCTGTCTTCCGGCAGAATCGCCGTCGTACACCAGGATGACTTCCTCCGCCACGCGCCGTAACAGACCCGCCTGTTCCGGAGTGAGCGCGGTTCCGAGGGTTGCAACCGCATTTAGAAGTCCAGACTGATGCAATCCGATGACATCCATATACCCTTCCAGCAACAGGACCTTGCCAGTTTGCCTGATGGCCTGCCTGGCACGCGAGTACCCATAGAGCACACTTCCTTTTTTGAATAAAGAAGTCTCTTGGGTGTTCAGATACTTTGGTTCCTCAGCGGCCAGCGCGCGGGCGCCAAAACCGATCGTCCGGCCCTGAATATCCGAAATTGGAAACATGACCCGCCCTCGAAAGCGATCGCGCAATTCACCGCGGTCCGTCAGAAAACCAAGTCCGGCTTCCTCAATCAGGTCGACCGAAAACTGCCTCCGCCGCAAAAACTCGGTCAACGTTCGACCGGTTCCTGGGGATACACCCAGTTCAAATTGCGCTGCCGTCTTTTTCGTCAAACCCCGGTTTAGCAAGTAGGTAAGTCCTTGCGTTCCAGCGTCATGATTCATTAAAATATGATTGTAGAACTTAGCCGCCAAATCGGTGATCTGCAGTAGTTGCGACCGCTTCTGACTATACAAGTCGTCGGCCAGCCGATCTTCAATCACCGGCATGGGAAGGCCTGCTTTTTGCGCCAGTCGTTCGATGGCCTGCAAAAAGCTGAGTTGCTCCACGTCCATAAGAAACGTGATCGCAGTTCCTCCCGCGCCACAACCAAAGCAGTGATAAAACCCCTTGCTCGGCGTAACGTGAAACGAGGGCGTGCGCTCAGAGTGAAAGGGGCACAGTCCCACAAGCGACCGACCTGCCCTCTTTAAACGAACATACTCAGAGACGATGTCCACAATGTCGATCTTTTGGCGCAACAGGGCGAGAAACTCTTCCGGAATACGCATGCTCACAGGTCGCGATCCCCCTCCGCCACAGCGACATTGGATGCCCTCGGACATGCGCCATTCTGCTTTTCCTCATGAGTAACTTTATTCGCCAAGATTCTACACTTTCCTGCCACCCAAACCGAGAAAATTCTCCCGCACTTTCTACCGACACAAAGTGTTCGACATTTGATTATTCTGTCACTCTGCCCAGAGATCTAAACGTAGACAACAAGGCTTCGTTATAGATGTACGCAGAGACCCGAAAAAAATCCTTCCGTAACCTCCCACTACCGCCGTTTGGCACAAAAAATCCGCGAACGTCAGTGGTCCGCGTGAGCGTGAAACGTTGCGCGGCGGATTATGACCTGCGAACTGGCGCTGCTCACACAGCCTCAAAGTGCCTGTTCAAACTCTCACGATGTTCGCCTGCTCTCCACGAGGCTGAGGATAATGCTGGCTGTTTCTTCCACAGCGCGTCGCGAAACATCGATGACAGGGCAGCCCAACTGTTTCATAATGTAGTCCGCATAACGAAGTTCCTCGAGAATCCGCTGATTGCTCGCGTAAGTAGCTTCTGCGCGCAAACCAAGGGCGAGCAGTCGTTCCTGACGGATTCCATTCAGTTCATCCGCATTAATGGTAAGCCCGATGACCTTGCCCGGCGGCAATTCAAACAACTCGTCCGGCGGTTGAACTTCCGGCACGAGCGGTACGTTGGCCACGCGAACTCTCTTGTGCGCCAAATACATGCTGAGCGGAGTCTTGGATGTGCGCGAAACCCCGATCAGGACTACATCAGCGCGCAGCAACCCGCGCGGATCTCTTCCATCATCATACTTGACCGCGAATTCAATGGCTTCGACCCGGCGGAAATATTCATCGTCGAGCTGGTGCAACAACCCCGGGCGCAATTTGGGCGTCGCGTTAAAGACGTCCTCAAAGGCAGCCATCATGGGTCCCATGATATCGACGGCCCGCACGGAGGCTCGTTGAGCTTCTGTGCGCAGTGTCTCGCGAAGCGCCGGAAGGATCAACGTATATGCGATAAAACCGCCCACTTCGTCGGCGGCTGCCACGATTTCGTGAATGGTCTCTACAGAATCGACATATGACATACGCCGTATTTCGAAATGTCCATGATCAAACTGGCTGGCTGCCGCCCGCACGACAAACTCGGCCGTCTCCCCCACCGAATCCGAAACCACATAGACGATAGCAGGCAATTCATAAGTCATCGGCACATCCTCCCTTTCAGCGAAACTGATGCAAGTGTATGGTTCTGCTACACATTGCGCGCGGACCCAAGTTCCACAAGCAGACGCGTGATCGTCGTCTTTGTGACCCGCCCCACCACCTCAACCGTCTGATCCGAACCCGGTTTGACGACCGGCAGTGAATCCACCTGGGCCTCGATCAATTTTTTGGCGGCGTCATACATGGTGGCGTCGAGCGCAATCGTGGCGATATTGGGCATTCTGGTCATGGCGAGCGATATCGGCACTTCGTGGAGATTGGACTGACCAATCGCCACCTTCAGCAGATCCTTTCGGGAAGCGACTCCAGCCAGGGTTCCCTTTTCGCGAACCACGAACAGCGTGCCGACATCCTCGAGAAACATGGTAACGATCGCGTCGTACACTGTCGTGTGTTCCTGGACAACGACCGGAACGGACTTATAGTCTTTCACGAGATACTTTCCAATCACTTCGCTCCATAAATCGGCCGTCTGGTTACCGACGTAAAAATAGCCCACTCGAGGCCGCGCATCCAAAATCCCGGCCATGGTTAAAATAGCGAGGTCTGATCGCAGAGTGGCTCGCGTCAGAGACAGTTCTTCGGCGATACGCTCGCCAGTGACCGTTCCGCGATCACGAACAATCGCGATAATTCGCTGTTGCCTTGCGGACAGTTCGATGGTTTTCGCCTCACTTCACAGTGTGCTGAAAATTGCCGAAAACGCGCGAAGCGTGGTACAATCTATTTATAAATGAAAAAGGTTGTCCATCGAAAGGTAGGATACTCTCTTGCATACCATTGTAAAGTACGGTCTGAGGCTGCTTCTGGTTATTGTTTGCGGGCTTGTCAGCGCGCGTTTTTTCTCGTATGAAAAAGGTACTCACTTTGGCTTTGACAAAAGGACGCTCAAGAGTCGCCAATTTTGGCTGGGCGCGCTCGTTGGGCTCACCTTTATCTTCTCAGATTACCGGTTCGCGCACTATCTTACACTGCCCCAATAGGCGATTAAACGATCATCGTTGGATCGAAAACCTTTACCATGGCGTCCAATGTCAGCCGTAACAACGCCAGCCGATTGGCTCTCACGTCAAAACGGCCATCCATGACGGTAACGCTGTCGAAAAACTGCGCCACAGGTTCGCGCAGCAACGCCAGGCGCTCGATCGCATGGGCGAGATCCCCTTGGCGGACATAGGCCTCTGCGTCCGCCGACTCGCGAGTGACGGCCGCAAAGAGTTGGGCTTCTTCGGCAGTTTCAAAGAGTTCCGCATCAATCGGCGTTGCGGAACCGCTCTCCTTGGCCAACAAACTCGCCACGCGTTTCCCCGTCTCAACAACTCGCAGAAATTCGCTGGAGTGCCGTAAACGCGTGCAGACGTCCGCACAGGCAACCACCAGAGAAGGATCCTCAGGATGGGCGCCTATACACCCGTCTGCGATGTCCGGCGCCGTTCCCCGCTCTTGCAGGATGTTTCTCAGACGCGCCCGCAAATAGTCGCCGACTTGGGTCGACAGGTCGCCGAAACTGGTGACGCTCACGGCGGAGTCCTCGACAAAAGCCGCTTCCGCTATGGTGACGAGGACGCCAAACAACAGCGTGTAAGACGCCTCGTTCACAATGCGCACAATGCCCGTCGCAGCACGTCGCAGTCCGTATGGATCCTGCGATCCTGTTGGAGTTCCGAGGACGAGAAAGCCCCCGATCAGGCGTTCCAGTTTGTCCGCCAACGCCAGAATACGTCCCTCAGTGGACGCTGGAATGGCCGCACCCACCCCGCGCGGGTCGTACTGCTCAGCAATCGCCTGGGCGGCAGAGGGGCCCGCGCCCGCGAGAGCGCCATATACGCCGCCCATGTAGCCTTCCAGTTCCGGAAACTCGGCTACCAGATGGGTCGCAAGGTCAAATTTGGCCAACCCGGCAGCGGACTCGACATCGGCAAAGACCTCATCGGACACCTGCAGTTCCCGCGCAAGACGCAGAGCGATTGTGGCGACACGGCGCTCACGATCATACACAGATCCCAAGCGATCGTGATAGACCATGGACTTTAGCCTGTTGCGCCACGCTTCAGGTGCGCGTTTGCAATCTTCTTCGTAAAAGAAGACCGCGTCCGCCAAACGTGCCGCCAGTACTTTTTCATTGCCCCTGACCACCAGGTCGAGCGCCTTTTTGCCGCCGTTGCGAACGCCAATGAAATAGGGCGCCAGTTTCCCCTCTTCATTGTACACCGGAAAATACCGCTGATGTGAGCGCATGGTGGTCACGATCACCTGCTCTGGCAAAGCCAGAAAGCGTGGTTCGAAGCTCCCCATGAACGCTGTGGGAAACTCCACAAGCTGAGTGACCTCTTCCAGGAGATCAGGATGAATGTCGACGATCAGACCGCGATTGGCCGCGAGTTCCGAAAGTTCCTTCACGATGAGTTCCCGCCGTTCCGCAATATCGCCGATCACAAACGCGGCGCGTAAAATATGCGGGTAATCGCTGGCATCGCCAATAGGTTGCGGATCTCTCGTCAAAGTCCGATGTCCGCGAGTCAGCGCCTGCGTTTTATGACCAGCCACTGTAAACGGCACCACCATGCCTCCGTACAGAGCAACCAACCAACGGAGCGGTCTGATGAACCGCATGTCCAGTGACCCCCACCGCATACTCTTCGGCCAATCTACGCCAGCAATGAGATCAGGAAGAAGGTCGGCCAAAATGTCCTCCGTCGCGCGTTCCGGAAAGCATTTTGCCGCGAAAACGTAGACTCCTCCCGGAGCCTCCTTAAAGAGCAGTTCATCGACATCCACACTCTGTGACCGCGCAAAACCCTGTGCGGCGCGCGTCCACTCGCCCTCCCCGTCTCTTGCGATACTGGCCGCCGGCCCACGCACCAACTCAACATGTTCAGTCTGTATCGGAACCAGGCTGCGGACCAGAAAGCCAAGACGTCGCGGGGTGCCAAACACGTCAATCGTTTCAAACTGCAACCTCTGGGCGGTCAGTGCAGCAACCAACGCGTCAGACAGGGCTGTAACGCCAAACTGAACGAATCGCGCAGGCATCTCTTCAACCCCGATCTCCAACAGGAAATCTCTGACTCGCGCACCATCTTCGTTCATTGCTCCACCTCCTCGTCAGTGCAGGCTCCCCCATTTACGTACACCTGCGCCACCTCGCGCGCGAGATTGCGCACGCGGGCGATATACCCTGTCCTCTGAGTGACCGATATAGCGCCTCGCGCCTCCAGCAGATTGAACACGTGGGAACACTTCAGCACGTAATCGTAGGCGGGAATTGCGAGTTTCCTGGTGAGGGCAAGTTTCGTTTCGGCCTCGTACTCGTCAAACCAGCGCACGAGACGGTCCGCCGATGAAACCTCAAATGTATAGACACTGTGTTCGAATTCAGGTCGGCCAAATACGTCTCCATAAGTCACCCCCGGCGCGTAAACGAGATCGTACACGCTTTCCACATCCTGAATATAGCTGGCGAGTCGTTCCAGCCCATAAGTAATCTCAACGGCCACTGGCCTTACGTCAATACCCCCAACTTGCTGAAAATAGGTGAATTGGGTAACCTCCATGCCGTCTACCCATACTTCCCACCCGAGCCCCCAAGCGCCGAGCGTCGGCGCTTCCCAGTTATCTTCAACGAAACGGATGTCGTGTTCTGCAGCGATGACGCCAAGTTCCTCAAGAGACGCGATATAAAGTTCCTGAACATCATCCGGGGACGGCTTTACAATCACCTGAAACTGATGATGCTGATACAGTCGATTGGGATTGTCTCCATAACGGCCATCCGTTGGCCGCCGCGACGGTTCGACATAGGCGACCCGCCAGTCATCGCCTGTCAGCACCCGCAAAAATGTCATCGGATTCATGGTTCCGGCGCCCGTCTCCACGTCATATGGCTGCACCGCAATGCACCCGTGACGGGTCCAAAACGAATGCAATTTCGCGATCATGGTCTGAAAATCAAGCATCCCCAAGCCTCTCCTTTTCCGCACATTCCTGGTTTCTCTCCAGGGGCTGATCATAGAGTCCTTTGAGCTGTTCGGCGACACGCTGTGAACGCAACGAAACGCCTGCGTAGTCCCTAAGACAAACCGTCAACAACGCGCTTATCTGTTCTTCGGTTTCGGGGCGCAGACTGACGCGGCCAGTCTGCCCTATCCTTCGTTCAGTCATCTGCCTCATAACCCGCCATACTCCGGGAACAAGGGTTATGAGTCTCAGTTCGGCAGAACGTACGGCACAGTCCGCACACACAAACCCGCCGCTCTTAAAACTGAATCCCGTTGAACGCTCCAGTTTTGCACCGCAATGCGCACAATCGGAGATTCCCACGGCTACACCGAAACACGGCAAGAGCGACAACTGCAGATGAGCCAGCACGAAACGCGGCGATAACGATTGGCGCATCCGGTCCAGTCCCGCGATCACATCGTCAAAGAGATCGACAGACGATACGCGCCCGCCGCTTCGGTCCACGTTTAGCACCAGTTCCATGACAGCCGACGAATAGACGAGTTTCTCCATATCTACACGCAATTCTGTATAATTGTCCAGCAGAGTTCCTTGGGTTACCGTCGCCAAAGAGTCTCCGGTGAGTCGCAACTGTAGGAGACTGCGTCCCAGTTCCTGAGTGGGCGCGTACAGTTGATTATGCTGCAATTGGGCGCGGTGCGCAATCGCCCGGACAATGCCACGCTCCCTGGTCAGCAAGGTGACCAGGCGATGCGCTTCGCCGTAAGGCCGCGCCTGCAACACGAGGGTCTGAAGGCTCTCTAACATGGAACTACCCCGCAATCTGCGCCTGCGGCCACCCGCGGCCGTATCGGAAGTCCATCCCGGAAAATCGATCGTCCGCGCCGATCGGAGTCATATATTGCGCCCCTGCTCAGACAGCGCTGTCGCTAAACTCGCGACGGGCGCAATATATGACTCCGACCCGAGCGGGCCTTGCATCCGTGAAAATCGCCGCAGGCGTATTTTTCTTCCCGGTTGTTGGCCCCGCGCTTGTGATTGGAAGACGAACGTCTCCGCCTCTAATCCTTCGCTCCCTCGTCCGGAGCCGCTGGCGTTGTTTCACCTTGGGTCACTGCCTCGTGCTTTTTGTACAGGAGATAGGCGTCAATTTCCCCTGTCCTGGAGAAATAGTTCCACAGGAAATCTCGCATGGCGATCAATCCTTTCTGCACCGACCAGGAAGACTCAGGGTTTCGCGCATGGACAATACGGATGATCCGTCGCCATCGCGTCCACCTATAGCATGACTAGAACACAAGGGTGGCTATACTAAGAAGTAATTGGAACGACTGCCTATTCACTCTCGAAACCTAGTGTTCGCAACATGTGAGACTGATTTCGCCAATCCTTTTTCACCTTGATCCAGAGTTCCAGAAAAGCCTTCGAGCCAAAGATACTCTCAATGTCACGACGGGCCATACTGCCTACGCGCCTAAGCATTTCTCCGCCCTTGCCGATCAAAATCGCCTTTTGTGAGTCGCGTTCCGTATAAATGATCGCGTTCACATAAAGGACGTTGCGATCCTCCCGAAACTCCAGTTGTTCGATGCCAACGGCCACGGAATGCGGAATTTCCTCGCGAGTCAGAAGCAGAACTTTTTCCCGGATCAGTTCACTGATGATAAATCGTTCCGGGTGATCCGTGACCACGTCTTCCGGATAAAAATATGGACCGGTCGGCAACTGTTCATAGATCAGTTTCACCAGTGTCTCGATCTGCTCGCCAGTCGCCGCAGAGATTGGCACAATCGCCAGAAACGAATGCATGGCGCTATATGTTTCTATCAGTTTGAGCAGTCTCTCTTTGGCAAGCAGGTCGATCTTGTTGAGAACGAGAATCGCCGGCGCCTGCGCGGCCGCAATCTTGTCCAGTATGAACTGGTCACTCGCGGCAGAACCCTCGGCAGCGTCTGCGACGCAGACGACCAAATCAACATCGCGGATCGAATGTTCAGCGACGTCAACCATATATTCACCCAGCCTGTGCCGCGGTTTATGCAGTCCCGGCGTATCCAGAAAAACAATCTGCCCCTCGTCGCGCGTCAGGACGCCGCGAATCCGGGTGCGGGTAGTCTGGGGCTTATCGGACATAATGGCAATTTTCTGCCCTACAAGACGGTTGATCAGCGTTGATTTCCCGGCGTTGGGACGACCGATGAGCGCCACAAACCCCGACTTTTTCTCACTCTTCATGCGCGTCCATGTCCTCTCCGGAAAAGGCGTAAGGGAGCAATTCACCGAGCGTGGCGCGCCGGATTTCACCACGCAGGTTCGCCATGAATACAGGGGCGGCGCCTGATCCAAACTCGGCGAGCACTTGCCTGCACGCGCCGCACGGGGATACGGCCTCAAGTGTATCGGCGATGACCGCAACACCCCTTACAGTATGATCGCCAGCCATAACCATGTGAAACACAGCGGTTCGTTCTGCACAATTTGTCAATCCATAGGATGCATTTTCGATATTGCATCCTGCATAGATGTTTCCCGTATCCGTAATAACCGCCGCCCCTACGGCAAAACCGGAGTAGGGCGCATACGCCCGCTCCATGGCGGTGCGGGCATTCTCCAAAAGACGCTCTTCCATTTCACGAAGATCCACTCACCCGTTCACCCTTCCTTGTCTGCCGCAATCGTACAGCATATCCCGACGTTGCGACAATCAGACATAACAGTCCGACCAAAAGCACCCCCAGAAACGGCGGACGCAGCAGCGTGGCCAATGGACGCCAGCGAACGGGATCCAGTTTGTCGTAAAAAATCATATAGGCAACAGCCACCGCATTGGCGGCCGCCACGAACACAGCGGCAGCGGCTACATCCTTGGCGACCTTGGCATAAGGATGGAATTCCTTTGTGACGAGGTCGACGACGTGCTCGATCGCCGTGTTGACGAGTTCCAATGTGATCACCAGCGAAATAGAGAACAGGGCAGTAATCGTTTCCAGAACATCCACCTGGGTCACAGTGCAGAGCAGCACTACGATAAACGCCGCCAGGAAGTGAATGCGCATATTGCGCTGAGTGACAAGGGCGTAAGCCAAACCGTCAAGCGCATAGCGGAAACTCCCGAATATCTTTTTCATCAGCGCAGGTAGCCAAGATCGCTGAGCACCGTTTCCTGCAGAAGCATCATGTCATGTTCAGCCTCTGCCGTCTGGTGATCATAGCCCAGCAAATGGTAAAAACCATGCGCGATCAGGAATGCGAATTCTCTCTCTACACTATGCCCATACTCCGCCGCCTGAAATCGCAGCGTGGGCCAACTGATGACGATGTCACCGAGTATCTGTACCGGATCATCCTCGGCGCCCTGCGGTTCTTCCTCCGCCTCCAGCAGCGCAAACGACAGCACGTCGGTGGAAGCGTCGATCCCACGGTAGCGGCCATTGAGTTCCCGCATCGCCTCATCGTCAACGACCGTGATGGACACTTCAGCCGGAGTCAACTCTTCGCGCTCAAAAATCTCGGCGCACACATGCGTTGCGATCTCCAGCATAACGTGTTCCGTCAACTCCGCGCCCTCGACTTCATTCGCAAATCTCACAGTCAGATCTTCGCTCTTCGGGGTCACGCACATTCCTCCAACAGGGTAATCCCTGTCAAATGGTGAAGTCATCGGGCCCGTGCTTCCAAGGCTTTCGCGGACTCTGGATACTCAATGCGCTCATGATAAATTCCCTGCAGCGTGCGCATGAACGCCGCGACCATGCGATCCAGGTCGCGCAGCGTAATATCACACTGGTCGAGTTGCCCATCCTGAAGCCTTTCTTTGATGATCTTGCGAATCATGGCTTCGATGCGCTGGGGCGTAGGTTTTCCAATCGAACGAACGGACGCCTCAACCGCATCGCACATCATGACGATGGCAGCCTCCTTGGACTGCGGACGCGGGCCTGGATACCGATACTGATCCATGTCAGGCGTCGAGTGTTTGTCTTCCTCCACTGCCTTATTGTAAAAATACCATAGAACGGTGGTTCCGTGATGTTCTGCGCAGATATCGCGAATCGGCTCCGGCAGTTTATATTCCTCCAACATCTGCAAACCGTCCGACACATGCGAAGTCACAATCAGGTAGGACAGATTGGGCGCCACTTTGTCGTGTGGATTCTCTCCCGCCACCTGGTTCTCCACAAAAAACTGGGGTCGCTTCATCTTGCCGACATCATGGTAATAGGCGCCCACGCGGCAAAGGAGTGGATCGGCGCCGACTGTCTCAGCGGCCGACTCCGCCAGATTGCCGACGATGAGGCTGTGATGATACGTTCCGGGCGCCTCAAGAAGCAGGCGTCGCAACAGTGGGTGGTTCGGGTTGGCGAGTTCCAGCAACCCCATGTGAGTGGTGACCCCGAACGCGGTCTCCAGAAACGGCATTAACCCGATGGTCAACACGGCTGACAGGAGACCGCCCATCACGGCGTATACCTCATCATAACCCAGTTGATGCAGCCCCGCCGTCGTAGAGGTAAGCAGGAAATGCATGATAGTCACACCGCAAACATTGAGTCCGGCAGCCAAAAATCCAGCGCGCATGAAAACGCTCCTGTGCTGAACGCGCGTCATGGCCATCGTCGCCCCAAGGGCGCTGAGCAGGGGCGTGAAGAAATGCTGAAACTCAAAACCAAACGCGGCGCAGGTCAAGAGAGCCAACAGCACAGACGAAAGCATCGCGAGCGATGTGCCGAAAAACATTGTGATCATCATGCTTGCCATCGCC
This sequence comes from Bacillota bacterium, assembly GCA_021805735.1. Taxonomy (GTDB): domain Bacteria; phylum Bacillota; class Bacilli; order Alicyclobacillales; family SLC66; genus JAKADD01. Next base: position 14,237 of record JAJZEE010000042.1, on the reverse strand, counting down.
ACCGGAATGGCGTACGACACGTCAGACGGCAGTCCTACCTGAACCGCCGCCTGCGTCAGGCGAATCCCTACGGCAAGCGACAGGATGATCATCGCATACAGAATCAGATAAACGTTATCGCGGGCCACACGAGCGCGCCGCAACTGTATAAAGGCCGCGGTGGCAAGGACCAGAATCGCCACGAAGAAGAAATAGCCAGCATATATGCCGTAGTCAGGCTCGGTCTTCAACAGCTTGAGATCCTGCAACTGACTCATGATTGTCGGCGTGATCAACTGTCCCCTGCGCACAATCACATCGCCCCGATTAATCCATACGTCCGGTACGCTGCGCTGGGCTGCGGATCGCGCGCCCTGTGTCAACACCGCATTGTAGACCAGATTCGGCTGCAACACGGACAGCACGATCTGCCCAATAATAAGGCGGGTGGGCGCGTCCGCCGGCAAAGTGACGAGTTGCTGATCGACGATAAGAGAGGCGTGCCGCATGTCACTGGTCGAAAAATCCGCCTGCAGCAACTGCTGCACGATGCGTACGACCGCGCTGTCCACGACAACCAGTTGGCTTGCTTTCTGAGTGAGAAGAGTGTTCAACACGGCATTGGACAGGCGCTTCGGGGCTATCGCGCGCAGCTCTGTCAGACGTTCAGTCGGCGTCAGTCCACGGTTCGCGCGCACGCTGTTCACCGCGTTGAACAGCCTGTCCAGCGCGCCGAGGGCCTGCTGTTCCGTTGCGGGATTGATGTTGTACTGCGGAGGCACCAACGCGGCCGCGGCCAGGCGCGCCACCGCTGTGGCGTGCGTATCAACGGCGTCGATCGGAGCCCTGATGAGCGCCTGACTGACCTGACCCACTGCCAGATTATACCGCATGGGAAGCACGGTGCCGACAAGGATAAAGAACAGACCAATGGTCAGGACAGCATAGACGCTCCAGCGAAAACGTGCGCTTGTCCGCAAGTTATAGCCTTTCGCCAGAGCGGCGAACGATGTCATGCGTTTCTTGCCGCTCTTCATTAACGCTCGACCTCATCCTCTGCGTAGGCATGGATAATTTTTTGCACCAGTTGGTGTCTAATCACGTCAGCCTCCTCCAGGAACACGAAGACAATCTCAGTGATGCCTGTCAGGATTCGCATCGCCTCTCGCAATCCCGACCGTTTGCCGCGCGGTAAATCGATCTGGGTAATATCGCCTGTGATCACCATTTTGGACCCGATGCCAAGGCGTGTCAAAAACATCTTCATCTGTTCCGGTGTAGTGTTTTGCGCCTCGTCCAGGATTACAAAAGCATCCTCTAAAGTCCGTCCCCGCATGTAGGCCAGCGGAGCGACTTCGACCAGTCCGCGCTCCATAGAGCGCGCCAACTGTTCCGGACCCATCACATCGTGAAGGGCATCGTACAACGGGCGCAGATAAGGATCGACCTTCTCCTGAAGATCACCGGGTAAAAAACCGAGATTCTCCCCCGCCTCAACAGCGGGCCTCGTAAGCACAATGCGCTTGATATCGCCCTTTTTAAGAAACAGATGCGCCAGAACAACCGCCAGATAGGTCTTTCCTGTGCCAGCTGGTCCAACGCCAAACACGATGTCAGATCTCCGGATGGCATCCACATACTTGCGCTGACCGAGCGTCTTGACCTTAATCGCTTTGCCTTTAAAGTTGACGGCCAGATCCTCCAGAAACAGATCGAGCATCTGACCCAGGTTCCCCTGTTTTTGCAATTCAATCGCGTACCGAATATCACGTTCAGAAAGGAGGTGGCCCTTTCGCGTGAGTTGGGTCAAAACGTCGATCAGCGTTTCCGCCTGCTCGATCTCCATGTCGTCACCCTGGAGGATCACCTCGTTACCGCGATTGATGACCCGACAGCTGAACGACTCATCCAATATGCGTATAAAAACGTCGCGCGGACCGAAGATCGCGCGCGCTTCGTCGTTGTCGCGCAATACAAGTTTGCGCGAAATCGCACTTCCTTCAGCCAATAGCGCTCCCATCTCCTCCGTACACCATGCGCAGAGCCTGATTAACGCCCTTACTGTTTAGCTGGCTCCGACGCAATCGGTTGGGGAGTGCCAATATCTTGCAGCACCTCTGTCCAAACCGTCATATATAGATTACCATGCTCGACTTTGCGCTGCAAAACGTTTTGTCGCAGAACTTTGGCTTCACCGGAAAGTCCAGCCAGAACATCCTTGGCTGCGAAGTGCAATCCCCGGTCTATCAAGGATTTCAACGCCCACACGGTTTTATGCGGTCGCGCTTCATATACCTTCTCGACGCGCCAGACCAACGGGAGCTTGACGTCGCCCAGGGTCACCGGCGTGTCGTGGCTCTGTACCTCTGTGTACTTGTATGGAGGGTGGGAAAATCCCCATACCTGTATCGGAAGCCCGCCAATGACGAGGTAGTCATGCTGCACATAGGAACCCGTAAGCGTATCCACCACCGTTTGCAGGGGTAATGTGAGATCTGTTCTATACCACACGATCGCCCTGACCTGACCGTCTGCGTGCACCGTTTTACCGTCCTCCAAGATGCCAGAGATCAGAACGGTTCCCTGCGGCACGAACTGTCCGGGTTTCACGAGCGCCTGTCCATGATCCGCCAGGACATTGGCGACCACGCCCGGATCTGCGGCCACTATATTTTGTGGGTCTGTGTGCACTGGCGGCGCCAGCGGAGTTCGCGGGATCACCCGCACATACACGGATGTGCCGGAAATGCGCACGCCTATCCAGGAGATGTCGGGCAATGCGTCAAGCAAAGCCATCTGTACGGAATCCTGATCCAGCACTTTGTACAGAAGGCCCCCAGGGTAGATATGAAGTTTCTCCAGCGCTGTCGCGACGGCTTCCGGTTGATCGGTGCCCGCAATTTGCACATGCCAGATGAAACTTGACAGCACATAGAGAACAGCCACAAAGAAGGCGGCGCCTGCAAGAAATACCTTGCGCCTGCCCGCGCGCCACAACACAAAGGGCAAGCCAAATTTGTCGAGAAATCGCAGCTTCGCGGATGTTTCTCGGGTAACCGTGATCAGTTCCCACACATGGCGCAAGTTCAATGTCAGCTCGTACCCGTGATCCTCCAGAGAATGAACGTCGTATAGCGGCACTTCCCGAGCGATCAGGGCGCTCAGCACCTTTCTGTTCGGATCTCTCATGATCCGTGCGCGAACTGACCCGCTCCAGAATTCTGATATCCGAACGGTCACAGGCAGCCCCCCTATCTGTCCCGAAAAATCGATTGCTCCTGCCCGCCAGAACCGTATGCTGTGCCGCTTCTCAAACACGGCTGCGCCGAACTCGCCTCGGCACAGCATACGGTTCTGGCCAAGCAAGTTTTCATTCCTCCGATGGCGGCGCGCAAACGCGATGGAAGTCTGTCCCGAAAAATATTCCTGCCAGCCGGATTCGCTTGTGACTCTTGGTCATCCATCACGCGGGTGTAAAATCGACGCCAAAGATGATCCCTTCGATCACGATCTGCTCCGGAACGATCACCTTGAGAACCAGGCGCTCGCCACGAATCGCCACTTCGCCCTTGGCCAGGGCGATTCGAACGGTCGTTCCTTCGAACGTCAAAATGCTCCTGTAGTTGTCAATGACGATCTGTAGGTTCCCAATCATCGTTATGCGAGGCACGTGTTCGAGGGTGTCCTTGGGAACCTCCAGCAGTTCGGCGGCCATGCGTTCGGTCCTCTCTCGCCACTGACGTTTCATGGACATCCCTCCTCGACTGACGTTTATGCGCTCTCCGCTCAAGTTATTACGCACTGCAGGCATAGGAAAACGACTGCCGAATGATCCTCGGCAGTCGTTTTCGCTCGAAACTTTTGCAAGTTACAGGCCGGACAGGAACTCCTGAACGACCCTGTTCACCGTTTTGCCTTCCGCTCTCGCGCCAACTCGCGTCATGACAGCGGGCATCACTCTACCCATGTCAGCGCGCGACGATGCTCCCACTTCAGCCACAATCTCGCCGACGATGACGCGAATCTCCTCTTCCGATAGAGACGCAGGTAAATACGTATATAACACCGCCAGCTCAGCCCTGAGCGCCGCTATAAAATCCGCACGATCTGTACCTTGCACGGTTTCCAGCGCATCCTGTCGCTGCTTGACCTCTTTGCGAAGCACCGCCGTCACCTCGTCATCCGAGAGTGGATGCAGAGCTTCAATTTCCCGATATTTAACCGCGGACTTGACCATCCGTAACACGGACAGGCGAGTCTTGTCTCTGTCTCTCATAGCCTGTTTCAAGTCTTCAGATAGGCGATCGGCCAAGCTCACGAGCCTCTTCGCCCCCTTATCGCACAAATTGGGAAATCGATCCACGCGTAGCTGCAGTGGTTAATATTTTTTCTTCTTGTTGCGGGCGGCGGCCTCAGATTTTTTCTTGCGGGCCACGCTTGGTTTATCGTACTGCTTCCGTTTCTTGACTTCGGCGAGGATGCCGTCCTTTGCAGTGGCGCGCTTAAATCTGCGTAACGCGCTATCCAAAGATTCGTTCTTACGGATCTTGATTTCGGACATAAAGCTTTCCCTCCCTCCACCGAACTCTTGACGTTGCCCAAGGGCAAAACGATAAATGTATCACCGCAGATTATATTCTAACGGCGTAAACACTGTCAACCAGAGAACCTCTCCCTCATCCAGCGATACGTGCGGGACAGGCCGTCACTGAGAGCGATTTCGGCGCGAAATCCCAACTCGCTCTCAGCCAGTTCAGGGTTAAGCACACTGCGTCTGATATCTCCTGCCCGCTCGGATTCGCTCAGGACAGGAACGGTCACGCCGGAGACCATCTCCAGTGCGGCAATCAGCTCCAGGTTGCTGGTCTCGACTCCCGTACTGACATGGCAGCTGATGCTGCCCTCGAAAGCGGCGGCCAGCAGATTGGCCCGCGCGACATCCTCGACATAAATGTAGTCTCGAGTATGAAGGCCGTCGCCAAACAACGTCAGGGGTATCTTTCGGGCGTACTTGTCGGCAAAGATCGCCACCACCCCGCCTTCGCCTGTGAGCCCCTGACGGGGACCATACACGTTAGCGTAGCGCAAGGACGCATAGTGTAATCCATACAAGAGGCGGTACACTTCAAGATACGTCTCGCCGGCGGCCTTGGCCGCCCCATAAGGAGAAAGCGGCGCCAGCGGCAAAGTTTCCCCAATGGGCATCGCAACATGCGGATCCCCGTAAATCGCTGCCGATGACGAGTACACTACCTTACGGGAGCCGCCTCGTCGCGCGCCCTCCAGGACATGCAGCAATCCCAAAAGCGTTGTTCGCGCATCCTCCACAGGATCCGCCAGGGAAGCCGGAACCGAAGCTTTGGCGGCCAAGTGAAAGATGACGTCGGGCGAAAAATCCGCGATGACATCCTCAGCTTCCGTGGACGCCACATCGATCAGGTTTAGCGTCACTCCGGAGGGCACCGACCATTCTTTGGCTGGCGGGCTAATGTCTATGACTCCCACACTGTGGCCCTGCCCACACAGCATGTCCACGACATGCGATCCGATAAATCCGGTTCCCCCAGTTACTATTGCACGCATCTCCAGTTCCCCCAATAACGCGGATTGTCGTTCTCTCACCTGGCGCATCGCTGCGTCATGACCCACATACTCCATTATACAAGCCAACGCAAATGCCAATTCACAGGCGATGCTGTCTCTCCAGTTGAACCATAAGTTCCCATAGTTGACCAAGTATCACAATCCCGCGCGCCTCAAGGAGGGCAATCTGCCGTCGCCAGATGGAAGCCGTCATCCACGCGTCGCCAAGAGCGGTGTGCCGAGACACCCGGTGAACGTCGTACAGTTCGAGCAGAACATCGAGACTCGGATATTGTTTGAATTTGTGCAGGATCATTGCGACTTTTCCGGTATCAACCACTGGACCAGGCAATTCTACCGTCCACAACTTTCGCAGGGCCGCATTCAGAAAGCGCAGGTCGTGCCCGGCGTGATGGGCGACCAAAATACCATCGCCGATGTGGCGCAAAAATGCCTCCAGAACATCAAACAGGGGCGGCGCTCCCCGCAGGGTGTCCGCAGTAATCCCAGTGAGTCTAGACACCGCTTCAGGGATGGCGCGCGACTGATCCATGGCGACAAACGACTGAAACTCCGCGCCGGTTTCGCTGTCTGAGCCCGAGCAGACGACAGCCGCCACGGACAACAGCACGTCTTCATCCGAAGAAAACCCCGTTGTCTCCGTGTCGACAACGGCATAGGAGGCCGTCCGCAACGAACGCTCGTAGAGACCCTCCTGACGCAGTTCATTCATAAGACTGCGCAGTTCCGCCTGCGCCTGGGGCGTCTGTGCATAATCGAGCGACCCCACCTGATTGGCCGCCCCCCCAGCAAACAGGTGCCGCCAGACGCGAATACGCTCAAACCCCACCGTCGATCACCTCCTGCGCGTAAAGCGCCTGCTCGACATGTGCTGCAGTTCGCGTACGGTCTTAACCGCGCTCTGCAGTCGCTCACGATCGGGTTCCCGTACTTCGGCAAGCGGGAGTTCGTCGTTTAACTCTTTGCCCGTCTGACTCTGCCAAATGTGTTGCCGCAAGCGCAATTCGAGCGCGATCGCAAGCGCCTCCCGCGCTTCGTCGCTCACGCGGGAATTCCATACATCCGAAGCCTCCAGTTCGCCAATGCGCGTCAGAGTCGAAGGTTGCTCCGACCCGATGCTGTGAGCCCAGAGTCTGACGATGTTTACAAGGGGAGTGTACAAGCCGTCTTTCAACGAAAAGGCAGCTTTACGGGCAGCCGCCAGGTCGGCGAAGTGCGCGGTAAACGGGAGCGTCAGGCGGTCCGCCGAGACCTGATCGGCGATTTTCCAGCGGATGAAGGAAGATCGCGTCACATGAGCGACCGCAATGGCGCGAATCTGGTCCGCCACAGTGCTCTTGCCCGCAATCGGCATGGCGTCTGAAGCAATCAGCAGATACCTGATATTGTCCCAGTCAGGATGCTCCCCATAGGCGTCAAGCCGCATGTTCCACTCCGTGACAGTTCCGCGCCAGCGAGGATTGCTGGCCATGACGTTGCCAGCGCACAACGGGTAACCCACTTCACTGAGCATGGCGGCAGTCAGTTCCCCCAGAGCGCGGCCATACGCCGCCAACTCGTCTGAACCGCATTGCCTATCCGGTGGAATCAAAATGAGCGCATGATCCTGATCAGTCTTGATCGACTGTTCATCACGGGCGCCGCTGCCCAGCATCAGGAAGAGACACGCGTCGCCATAATCAGGCCACCCCTCGCTCAGCAGACGCTGCGTGGCGAGTTCGAAAACTCGGCGGTGCATGGCGCGGTGAAAGTGTCCAAGTTCGGCAAATACCGCAGTCACATGCGCCTGCCTCAACTGCCGATCCACATAGTCAGGCAGCCGCGAGTGCCAGTGTCGCAGATCAGAGAGCGACGTTTCCTGTGGAGTCCGATGCAAAATCTCGGCAACGACCCCGGTCAAATGTTCCGAATACTCCGTGGACATTAGTCTATCCCCTGTCCGATGCAACGACATACACTGTAGCAGAAGCTTTTGAAGCGGGGTGGGAGCCATGAAGGTAAACACAATCCTAAAAGCGGGAACGCTCGCCTTCGACATTTTTAATCATAAGTCGACCCAGGCGCTCGGCGGTCTGGTTAGAAACGGCATTAAGCGCCGCAGTAGCGCGTTTGGCGTTCCGTCGACAATCGGCAAGGCCCCAGAGGAGACGGAGGCGGTCCATACGGAGTCGCGAGCAGAGCCTTCTTTTCTTGATCGACTGTTCACGCCTCCGAGCATACCGATGCAGCGGATGCCTCAGCACCCTTCCATACATCATCCAGGTCCTCACAGCGGACCTCGCCACGCGCCTTACGGCGGCGGGTTTCAAGGCGCCTATCGCGGCCCTTACGCAAACCAGCGGGTCACTCCCACACAGCCTTTGCCGACTGAGCACATTAAGAAGGCGCTCAAATATGTGACGCCGGAAAATATGCAAAAAGCCATGCAGTGGCACGGCATCATCAAAAGCTTCATCAGCAAAGACTAGATAGACATCCATGCTGCTTCGCAGCACCAATCACCGGGTCGAAAATGCGCCTGCGGCGATTTTCCGGGATAGACCTCTCATGTCTGAGTTTTGCGAAGCAAAATCTCACCGCGTGCGCCGCCATCAGTGGAATGAAAAACCCGCTTGGCCGGAATCGTATGCTGTGCCGAGGCGAGTTCGGCGCAGCCGTGTTTGAGCAGCGGCACAGCATACGATTCCGGCGGGCACAGACCATCGCACCCTATGCAACCCCGAACGGCTTCCTTCGGTCACTCTCTGGGGGCAGTCGTCGGATCGTCCGGGGACGCCGTTCCCGTGAAAGCCGCGAGCCACTTCTTTCGATAGAGGAAACCTACCGCAAACAGCGCCGCCAAAGGAACAATCGCCCACAGCAACCAGGTGGCCATGCCGTGGCTGACACCGATAAACACCGCCCCCATGAACAGATCGAAAGGAATGATCCCGACCGCCGTTGTCCACACGAACGGCCACAGCTTAACGTCCAGCAACCCTGCGACGTAATTCAATGCGTGAAACGGCACCAGCGGCACGAAGCGCAAGGCAAAAAGCCCCAGTATGCCGCGCTCGTCAACCCAGGAGTTAACCTGTCGTTGCCGCTCCTCGGAAAGCAGTTTCTTTACATAGGGCTGCCCTACCCAGCGCGTCAGGTACATGGCCCAGACAGCGCCAATCACCGCACCTATCCACGAGTAGAAGAGACCCCAGCCAACGCCGTAAATAACCATGTTTGCAACGATCAGAAATTCAGATGGCACGGGCAAGACGCAGAGAACAGCCATCAAAAGTATCGCAACGACAATGCCGTATACGCCCGCCCCCTGAATCACCACAATCGCGTGGTGGATAGACAGGGAATGACGATAGTGGAAGTAGACCCAGGCGACAGCGGCCAACAGCAGCATGCCAATGAGAACGGGAACAGGCTTCAACTCAAATGGGCGATCCCGGTCTTGTCGCAGACTCTCTTTTATTGCGCCACACCTCCGCCGCCACCCGATTGAATACGCGTTTTTACTCTATCACAGGAGACAATCTATTTCCAGCATCCTGAACTCTCAGCGACCCTACGGAAAGTTGGCCCAAGTCCAGCGCGAAGGCCAGTCGCGGCGGCGGTCGCCGTCAACCAGGCAGGCCACAGCCTAGAAAAACCAGTGTCGATTACAGGTTTTTGCGATTCCTTGTCGCTACCTCACGGGCTTCTTCGCGATAAAGCCTCACTGCCTTCGACGTGAAAAGAATGCCGTCCAAATGATCGATTTCATGCTGAATGCAGCGGGCGCGAAAATCTGTTTCCACGAACTCCACGACATTTCCCTCGCGATCCCACATTTGTACTCGAATCCACTTGAAGCGTGGCGTGTCCCCATAGAGACCGGGTATGGACAGACAGCCGTCAGGACCAATCTCCTCGTCTCGCCCCTCCAGGATCACGGGGTTAATCATGTCGAGACGTCCTCTCCCGTCCTCGACGTCCACAACAGCCACCCGTCTTAAAATATTCACCTGTGGCCCGGCAAGACCAATTCCACCAGCAAATTTCATGGTCTCAAACAGGTTGTCCAGAACTTTCAAAAGGTTGGACGTCACTTTCGTGACAGGTTTGGCCGGCGTGGTTAAAACCGGATTTGGAAATTTGACGATTTCATAGACTGCCATGCTAACCCCCCGCATCGTAATTACTCACTATCAGTCAAAGCGTTCCACTTGACCCCATTCTCCAATACAACGGCAATAGCCACCCCGACGAGCAGCCCATTGCCCAGAAACGACCGCACCGCTTCGGGAAGTGATAAAAATGCCCCAGGCGGTGTTGTAAACACCGCGATGCCAAGGAGTGTCGGCAACGCAATCCGGTAAATGCTCCTCACGGTAAATGATATGCCGCTTATCTTCTGCAGGGCCGAGCCAAACAGTTGCAGATAAGCGACCAACAGCACAGCATCCCCTACACTGACCGGGAGCGTAGAAAAAAACGCCCCGGCCCGCCCCCAGAGTCCCAGCAACGCAAAGAGCGCAGCGCCAATGGCAAAGGGGAGACGGTCATAGATTTGCGTTCCGCGTAGAAAACCAATCGAAGAAGTGTATGGAGCGTAAGGCACGACGCCGAATAATCCCGATAACAGCGTCGCAAATCCCGTAACGAGAAAGCTTCGCCGATACATGGCGTCTGTCGGGCAAACACCAAGCAGCGGTTCCACGCTCTCCAGCGTAGCCACCGTATTGCTGGCGTTGATCAGACCCGTCAGCACCGCCGTAATCACGATCCCCCATTGCCAGGCCAGGGGACCCCAGGCAAACAGTGTGCCCAAGCTGTGAAACGGGGCGGCAACCGTCGGTGGCGCCGCATACATGGCGAGTCGATATACGCCCCAACCCAGAACAATGCCGATCAGAATGGCAAAGTTGCGAATCGCGCGGGAACCTTTCACGTTCACCACAAGCACAACCACGACCAGCATACAGGATAATGCGGCTGTCGGCAAAGCAATTTGAGGTCCTTCCGTCAATCCCAGCATGCCCCGAAAAAAGATCGAGATCAGTTCTGTGGCCAGCAAAATCAGAAACACGCTCGTCGCTACAGGAGTGAACCACTTGCGAAGCACCCGCCCCATGCCGAGAGCGCCCAACGCCATGATGGACAGTCCCGACAGGGCGATCCCGGTTTCCAGACTACCGCCTGCGGTCGCCAGAGAAATGCCGGCTTCCCTCGCCCCGGCGATGACACTCAGCACAACACCCCACCAGACCCCGGACGGCCCTTCAAGCAGAGGAAGACCGTGTCCAAACAGGACTTGCAACAGACATACGAGCCCCGTCAGCAAAAATGAACGCTGCATAAATCCGGCAATCTGTACGGCGTCCATGTGCAACGCCGATCCAACAGACACTGGGATCACCACCGTGTTGGCAAACATGAACAGAAGCCATTGCGCCCCAGCCAACCAGGTCTTAACGCTACGGACGGAAGACACAGTCAATATACGGAAAGCTCTATTCATGGCCCGTCACTGCGACCTGCGCAAAAGACGTTTGATCAGGACCAATTGCTCCCGGTATTCACTCATCAACTCGTACTGTTCATCCACAAGACATCCTCTCCCATCCAGACACTGACACGGTACAGTGTATCACAGCGCAAGAGACCAGCCACAGTTCGCATACGTGAACTGTGGCTGGTTCCAGGCAGCGCCGACTATACTTCCATTCACCTATTCTTTAGCAGGCAGCGGATCGATGCGTCCGACCGAGGGCCGCTTCAGGCTGTCCATCACGCTGGCGGCCACATCCCAAGTCAGAGTCTCCGGATAGGCGTTCTCATTGTGAAGCACGATATCAAGTCCAATCTTCTCCTCTTCCCGTGTTACGCGAAGCCCCATCAGAGCGTCTACCGCGGCAAGCAGGATCAATGTGCCGACGCCCGCGAATATCCAGGTCGCGATCACTCCGATGGCTTGGATTAGCAGTTGATGCGGGTTCCCATACAGCAACCCGTTGGCCCCTCCGGAGTTGACTGCCACCGTGGCGAAGAGACCTGTGGAAAGCGCCCCCCAAGTACCTCCGATTCCGTGCCCGCCAAACGCGTCAAGCGCGTCGTCGTAGCCAAAACGCCCTTTGAGGATCGTGGATGCAAAGAAACAGATGATTCCCCCCAGGAATCCGATGATCAGGGATCCACCCACATTGACAAACCCACAGGCAGGCGTGATGGCGACAAGACCCGCGACAGCACCCGCGCACGCTCCAACGAGCGTTGCATGCCCGGTCCGCCACCGTTCCACCAGCATCCAACCCAGGGCTGAAGCGGCAGTCGCCGTGTTTGTTACCAGAAATGCGCTCACAGACAGAGCGTTTGCGGCCACCGCGCTCCCCGCATTAAAGCCAAACCAGCCAAACCACAGGAGCGACGTGCCGAGCAGCACCATGGGCACATTGTGCGCCTTGATGGAAGGAGATCCGTGCTCGGCTCGTTTGCCCAGATAGATGGCGCATACGAGACCCGACACGCCAGAACTGATATGCACGACGGTGCCCCCTGCAAAATCGAGGATCCCCAGGTTGTGCAACCACCCGCCGATTCCCCACACCCAGTGTGCAAGGGGATCATAGATCACCGTAGCCCACAATGTGATGAAGAGAAGAAAAGAGGAAAATTTGACACGTTCCGCAAGACCGCCGACAATCAGGGCCGGTGTGATAATAGCAAACATCATCTGGAAGATTCCATATAGTTCGTTGGGAATCGTCGGCGCATAAGCAGGATCGGGCGCGCTGCCCACATGATTGAAAAGCGCCCACTGGAGACCGCCGATCACGTGCCCGATATCAGGGCCAAAGGCAAGGCTGTACCCGAACAAAACCCATTGCACGGATACGATCAGCACAACCGCAAAGACCTGGTACAGCGTGGTGATAACGTTTTTGTTGCGGACCAGTCCTCCGTAAAAAAATGCAAGTCCTGGTGTCATCAGAAGGACGAGTGCTGATGATGCCAGCAACCATGCCATGTCTCCCGAATTAAGCATTCTTGCCCCTCCTCAGAATGTTTTATGACATCTTGTGTCATATATAATTACATGCGTCTACTATACAGACCCTGACCCCGCTTTGTCAATATCCACTTTAGTAAATCCGACTGTACATCCGCATGTATTCATCCGCCGATCGTTCCCAGTTCCAAAGCTCCCGCATTCTCCTGATTCCCGCGGACCCATATGTTCGCCTCATGTCTCGATCCCGCGCCAGTGGCGCCAACGCCTTTGCAAACGCGGACGGGTCTCGGTATGAAGTTACCAAAGTTCCGGAACGGCCGTCGGCCACACTCTCCCGGATTCCCCAGTCGCTGCTGGCAACGACCGGAAGACCGCAAGCCTGTGCCTCCAGATTCACAAGCCCAAGAGCCTCCGGTTGCTGAGAGGGACACATGAACACATCCGCCGCGCGATAGAAATCGGGTAGATGTGCTCGGCGCACTCTGCCGAGAAAGCGAACGGGAGACCCCTTGGCCAACCGCCTAAGGATACGGGCATACCTGGATCCAGGATGCGGGCCAGGTCCGGCCACCCATAGGACAGCCTGCACGCCATATTGCTGCCTGAGTATCCGGACGGCCTCGATGGCGACATCCACTCCCTTGCGCTCAATCACCCGCCCCACAAATAGCACGACGATCTCTTGTCTCGCGCCAAGACGCCTGCGCAGTTTACTACATCCAGAGCGCTGCTTCTGCGATGCGCAGGGGTGAAACAAGCCACAGTCAACCCCAGGGTAAATGACCTGGCAGCCATCACGCACATGAGGAAACGAATCCAACAGCGCACTCTGCAGATACGAACTGTTCACAACGACCTGGTCCACTGAGCCGAGAGCGCGTGCGGCTGCCGATGCTGCGATGCGTTGCGGTTGCAAAAAGGTCAAGGAGTGGAGACCGAGAACCAGTCCGTCTGAAGGCAGTTGCTCCCGCACTGGCTTTATGTAGAGAGGGCGGTTGTCCACCTGCACTATGCGCGATGCCCCGCGCGATGATGAACGCAGATCCCTCAGGACAGCCTCCACATAGCGTTGACCCGAAGCTTTGCGCAGAATGGTCCTGCGCCGATCGTCGGCACAGCCGGAAAGCCTCTCCCGATAACCGTATAGACGCGTATCCACACGTTTGCAGAGCGTTCGCCATAGATCATAAAGATAGATCTCTACTGACGTGGACGGTTCTGGCGGCAATGCCGCGCTACCGGGAGCGATCAGCGCGACTTCTGATGGCATCATGACAGTATCGCCTCGTGAGGTCAGACATCCGTATCCGTTATAGATATGCTGTGGCCCCCGAACGCGAAACGACGAGTATCCGCCTCCAGAGAAAGAGAGTGAGTTGTATGCAGATCGCCGTACTCACAAATGAATTTGAGCCCGTGATCATTGGAGGGTTGGGAATCGTCGCGACGCGCCTGGCGGAAGCGATGCAAGCACGTGGACATGAACTGCTCGTGATCACCAAAGGAACATCCAGAGAAGTCAGCGATCGGAGACAGGGCGGGATGCGCGTCATTCGCTTTCCGCGTGAATCCGAGTATCATTCCCCCGTCCATCAGCGTCTGTATGCCGGTCCCATCCTGCACTACCTGCGCGGTCTGCGCGAACGACCTGATATCATTCATGCACAACGGCCGC
>JAJZEE010000041.1 GCA_021805735.1 Bacillota bacterium | reverse complement strand
AAACGCATCCTCGCCGTTGGGGAGTCCGGAGTCAAAGCCGATTTGGTATACTTTGTCGGTGAAGAGCAATTGGTGCCAGAAGTTCAGCACGGCCAGCCCCTTGGCGTTGTTGAAGTTGGTTTTCTTGTTATTTGGCGTCAGCATCGAACCGCCCGCCTGCTGCAGCCACATATTGAAGTCGCCCGCCTGGGGACCGAGAAAGCCCGCCTGTACCAGCTTGCCGTTTTTCCAGATCGTCAGCTTCTTTGCGTCAGCCGCCAGTTGAGCCCAGGTCTGAGGCGGATTCTTGATGCCCGCTTTGGCAAACAAAGTCTTGTTGTAGAAAAGGGCTCGCGCGTCGACAGTGAGCGGCAAGCCGTAAAGATTGCCGTTCCACGTGAGTTCGTTCAGCGCCTGCTGATAGAAGTCTTTCAGGTTGACCTTATCTTGCTTGACAAAGTTGTTGATCGGGTAGAGCACACCTTTGGGCGCATACAGAGCCGTCTGCCAGCGGTCCCATTCCATGATGTCCGGTACATTGCCCGACGTGGCGCCCGTCAGGAATTTTGTGATCATGTTGCTTTGCACGACGTCCTTCACCTGAATGTTCTTGTGCGTCGCGTTAAACTTGTCGACCATTTTCATCATCTGCTGCTGCCCCTGGCCGGTCCAGTCCTCCCAGAAGATGACGGTCGTGACTCCACTGGCATGTTTGGCCGTCGTTTGCGCGGCGGCCTCAGTAAGAGTGGCCCCAACCATTCCGAGCACTGCGGGAATCATGGCCAGCGACATTCCGTATTTCCACTTTTTCGACATGCTGTTCGCCCCTTTATTTTTAGAAGTTTGCGCCACTTTCTTTCTGTATCTGCCAAGCGGCCCACTACGACCCCCGCATTCCCCCTTTCACGCCCTCTCTCTACTGAACGATGGCCAGCAAGGCCGCCGCTTCCACCATGGCCGCCTGGTCAAGCAGACACCGGACATCCGTTTCTGTCTCGCGGGTGGGAACGCTCCAATCGCGACCGAACAGTCCGCGTTTGTCCGGCCCCTGTTTCCAGGCTAGGCGAACGTAGGATCGAAAGGCTCCTACGCAACGCTCTCCCATTTCAAAATCGGCCTCTCGCAGAGCGAGGTACCCCCGCAACAGCACCACGTTGAACCAAGGCATCGCGGGAAAGGAGACCTCATTTCCCTTGACTGCGGCAAAGTGTCGCAGACTTGCATCCGCCAACCGACGGGCTTCCGACAACGCTTCGACGTTACCCGTATGTCGGTAGAGCAACACATGAGCATGCAAGACACTGCCTGTGTTGTATGTCCAAGTGGCGAGACCCACCGTACCATCTGTCTTCAGATGATCCCAATAGACCCCTGTGTCCGGATCTTTAAGACGGGCCGTCCAGTCGAGCAACCTACTGGCCCAGTCCAGGTACTCCGGCTGCGGATCCACTTCGTAGAGTTGCAACGCGAGCACGGCGCCCGGTCCATTGGAACACGTGTTTTTCGTGTCGCGACGGCCCTCTTTCCAATACAACCCGCCGCCCATCTCCTCGCTCCAACCGCTGACGGCAAAGCGGAAGGCAAGGCGCGCGCGCTCCAGCAATCGATCATCCCGCAGTAACTGACCAGCCTGTAGAAGAGCCATTCCCAGCCACTCGTTATCATCGTAAAACCGCCCATCGGATCCATATCGCATAACGCAGGAATCGTAACCGGGCACGGGTCCCGCCGGATTCCAGTACTCCTCAAGAGAATCCGCCAGCTCCCGAACGTCGGAGAGGAACCGCTCACCGTACTCGGAGTGACTGGCCAAGGCGTTGACGGCAGTCATCACGCCCGAGTAAGGCCAGACAAAGGCGTACGGACGATCATTCGCTTGTCGCGGATCGTGTTCTCTATACAGTCGGGCATTTTTATCGTAGAAACGGTCACGCAGCGACTTGTACGCCTTGAGCGCGAATTGCCATTCCGGTTCCATAGCCGATTCTGACTTCATTTGGATAATCCCCCTTGCCTCGCAGGCTATGACTTTACTTGGTGCCCGAAAAGGCGATCCCCTGCGTCATGTACTTCTGCGCATAGATGAAGATGAGGACGAGCGGCAACATGACCACAATGGAAGCCGCCATGAGCGGACCGAAATCGGTGTTATGGTTGTAGGAGAACGCCTGCAATCCCATCTGTACTGTCGCCAGTTGCCCGTTGGTGAACACGATGAGCGGCCATAGAAACGAATTCCAACCAGCCTGAAAGGTAAAGACGCCCAGTGTTGCAAGCGCTGGTTTGCAAAGAGGAAGATAGATATTCCAGAAAATCCGAAACTCGCCGCAGCCGTCGATCTTCGCCGCCTCGCCGAGATCGGTGGGGAGCGTCATAAAGAACTGACGCATCATGAATACGGCAAAAGCGCCCGCCGCCCCCGGAAGGATGACCGCCCAGTACGTATTGAGCAGGCCGAAACCGCCTTGCCCGAACAGATTGTTGCCGCCTATCAGCGGAAACGAACGGATGATGATGAATGTCGGAATCAGCGTCACGACGCCAGGCACCATCATGGATGTGAGCAGGATGCGAAACATCGCCTGGCGGCCGCGAAACACCATTCGGGCAAATGCGTAGCCGGCCAGGGAGCCGAAGAACAGGTTGGTCGCCACGCCCGAGATAGCCAGGATGAACGAGTTGAGAAAGTACCGACCAAACGGCACGGTGGTAAACGCCTTCACGTAGTGTGCAAAGGTGAAGTGCGCGGGAAACCAGTGCAGCGGAATTGTGAAGATGTCCTTGTCCGGCTGAAACGACGTGCTGAGCGCCCATTCAAACGGCAGAAACATAACTAACCCGAAGGCGGTCAGAAGGAGGTAAAACAGCGTCTCTCTTGCGATTCGCGCAGATGTCCAGCGGACTTTCATCGTCCATTCCCCACCTATACCAGGTTTTGTTCGCGGTTAACGCGAAGATTGATCATCGACACGATGATGATGATGACAAAAAGGGTAAACGCTTGCGCCGACGCATAGCCCATCTGCAATTGTTCAAAGCCGTTGTTGTAAATGTTGTAAACCGGCGTAAGCGTGGAATTGCCCGGTCCACCCTGCGTCATGACATATGCCTGGTCAAATAGTTGGAAGGCGCCTATGAACGAGGTGGTGGTAACGAAAAAGGTGGTGGTGCGCAGCGACGGCCAAATGATGTAGCGGAACATCTGCCACTTGTTTGCGCCATCAAGCGTGGCCGCTTCGTACAGATATTCCGGAATGCCCTGAAGACCCGCCAGATAGATGATCATGTTGCCGCCCAGGCCCTGCCAGATCGTCACGATGACGATCGCGACCATCGCCGAGTTGACGTCAAACAACCAGTTGGGACCATTGATGCCAAACAGACTGAGGATCTGGTTGATGACGCCATAGTTCTGGTTAAACAGCCACATCCAGACTGTGGACGCCGCCACCGGCGACGAGATGACCGGCAGGTAGTAGATTGTGCGGAAGAATTTCATGCCGGGCATCTTCCGGTTCAACGCCAATGCGACCAGAAGCGACAGGGTGATCATAAACGGGATGTACAGCACCACGTAGTAAAGAATGTTCCCAAGCGTCTGCTGAAACACCTGATCCTGCAAGATTCGCGCGTAATTGACCAGTCCAGTCCATTGCGGCGGGTTGAGAATGTCGTAATTGGTGAAACTCAGCAAAAGCGCCGCCACGGCGGGGAGCAGGGCGAAGATGAAAAACAGGAGCATCGCCGGACTGACAAACAGATAGGCCATTCTCGACTCGTGCGCGTTCAAGCGCGAAACCCGCATGGTACGTTCACGCGGCTCGGTGAGAACCTCACTGCGCGACGGTTTGACCATTGGCGATCACCTGCCCTCTTTCTGGTCCGGCCTCCACGCTGTCATCAGCGCGCGGCCATCCTGAAGGCCATGACCATTTGGCTCCGCATTGAAAGCGTTTGCATCGGGGTCGTGCAAGAGGCATAGGGATTGCAGGCACAGTGAACCACTCCTATCAAACCGACAGCCTTATATATTAGGTATGCCAGCATGATATAGCAGTATTCCTGATATGTCAACATCTAAGAAAACTTTTTGATCGATCTCCCCTGGACCATCTGGAATTGAACAGTATGGTACAGTGGCGGTTCCTCCCCTTCAACTTGGCTCATCAGAATATCGACGGCCGTTCTGCCGATCATGTTTTCATCCTGCGCAATATGCGTGAACAGCGGAACGTCGAACACATGCGGAGTAGAATCGAAACACGCGACGGAGTAATCATCTGGAAGGCGCCGCCCCATCTTCGTTAGCGTTTCCCAGAGCAAGAGAGCCAGGTTGTATTCACTGGCCACAAATGCGGTAACTTCTGGATGCTCTTGGGTGAATTCGCGGATGATGTCTTCATCCGCGCGGATATGCACCATGTTGAAAGACGAAGTGGGCAGTGTGCTGCGGAGTTGTGTGACCAGGTATTGCGGGTTTAGCAGCAATCCATTAGCCAAATACGCATCCATGAAACCGTTCAACCGATCCTCGATGGTGGAGGTGTGTTCTGTCGGCGGGGACATAAAGGCGATGCGTTTGTGGCCCTGCTGGAAGAGATGGCTGGTCAGTTCCTGAGCAGCCTGACGGTTGTCTGTGTATACAGAGCAGGCCGGTATGCCCTTCAGATAGCGGTCGATCAGGACCACAGGGAAGCGATTCAGCACCAGGCGCAGCAGACCGGTGTTGTAGTGTTCGCCGTGTACGGGGAAAATGATCAGGCCATCAACCCCGAGCTCCATGAAACTGTCAATGGCGCTCTCCTCCTCATCCTGACGACCGTAGGATCGCTTTAGCAGGAGCCGCATGCCAAGTTCGGAACAGCGTTCTTCAATTGCATATACCAGACCCAGCCCGAAGGATTCGGAGAAGTCCGGCAAGATCAGGCCAAATAGACGTTTGGCCGCGATAGCGGCAGATCCAGGAATTTCTTCTGCAGGAGTTCCATTTGCAGGTACACTCTCATGGCTGTCGCCGTCAGGCGCATCCGACCCCTCTGCCACATAGGTTCCCTTCCCCTTGATGCGCAGCACCACACCTGACTGGGCCAATTTTTCCAGCGCGCTCTTGGATGTGATCCGGCTCACGCCGAACTGGTCGGCAAGCTCCTTTTCAGACGACACACGGTCGCCCGGACGCAGGCGCCCTTCCTTCACTTCGTTGAGCACATACTCGTAGATCTGCTCGTACAGCGGTGTATCCATGATTTACAGCTCCTTAGAGAACATCGAGTCACTATGACACCTATGTGAATATGCCAAGTATATCATGTTATGCAAAAAAGGAACGCGCCATCTTGGGGTAATGCCAGCGTTCCTGTCATCAAGCCCACTTTCCGCACGTGGGCAAAATCGGAAAGAGAAAGAAGCTCCGCGCCCTGCTGTGGGTGGGAGTCCTCTTTGTTCACCATCACGCGCGTCTTCGACTGTGAGCAACGAAACGTTTGGATCCCTTTCCCTTCTTTCGCCCAACCCGGTGACTTAACCTCACTAAAATGAAAGGCAAAGTCATGATAAGCAACAGGATAAGAATTATGGATGTCACTGAAAGGGGGTTAAACAGTTCAGCTTCAAGGGTAGATTCGTATGTTATGCTATTTGGGGTGTGTGATTCGATAACAACGAATTCGCCGTCCGCCGCGAAGGTCTTTGAGTCGGCCGGAATAGTCACGGGTTCGTACCCATTGTAGAACACTAGATTTCCTTGTGCGTTTTCTCCATCGTATTGCCAGGCGCCGACCACATTCTCCCCAATCGTCGCTATGGACGCCAGCGGATTTGTGCTCTGAAAGGGGTTTAATGAAAACAGGAGTATAATGACGAGTACAGATATGAGGGCAAATTCGAAAACTAGTATTAACCGTATCTTTTTGCCTGATTTTCTGCTATTGGTTCTATAACGATTCAACTTCATCCTTCCCCTTGGAGACTTCATTCGCTTCCCCCCCACGTCTGGATACTATGAAGAATATGACGAGGAGTATGCCTATCCTGATAATACGATCGTCTCTGCCCGCCGCAATCGTATGCTGCGCCGCTTCTCAAACACGGCTGCGCCGAACTCGCCTCGGCGCAGCATACGATTCCGGCCTAGCGGTTTTTCATGTCGGCTGTTGGCGTCGTGAATTGCTCTGGACTTGGCTGCGCAAGACTCAGACGGGAGACTACTGCGGTTGCTGAATTGGCGCTACGGACTTTGCGGCGTGTTTATAGGCGCCGAGCAGTCCCGTTGCCGCAAACGTAACCACGGCTACGAGGGCATAGGGGAGACTCGGGCGCAGTTCATAAAGCGTCGTGGCTAGAAGAGGCCCTACGATTCGCGCCAGGTTATCCAGGGACGACAGCAGGCCGTTGGCCAGTCCAAGCCCCACTTTCGTCTGTTTGGTAATCAGCGAAGTAAGCGGCGCGCGAATGACCGTATTGCCGACGCTGAAGATCGTGATGAACAAGGTGGCGCTCCAGAAGTTCGCTGACAATAAGATAAGAATCAGTCCGATTCCCGAAATGATCAGCCCGACATACAACGCTGGCAGTTCTCTCCCGTGTCTGACGTAACGCGGGATGATTCCACCCTGCACCAATGCGGCCGCCAACCCGGAAATGACAAACATGCCGCCAATTTCGAACGCATCGGCGCCGATTCTGAGCATCTCAAAGTACTGAAAGGTGCCTTCCAGAGCCGTGACCGCGAACTGACCAATAAAGCCGACAAGATAGAGGTACTTGAGGGAACCGGAAAAAGCCTTCCAGCGAGAATTCGCGAACCCGGACTCCGCGTCAGAATCCGCTTTGCGGTGTTCAGCACTGCGAGACTCCCGTAGAGCGACCGCGCCCCACAGGGCATTCCCCACTGCAAGCAACGACGCGACAAAAAAGGGCACACTCAACCCGAAACGAGACAACAGACCCCCAACGCCTGGCCCAATGATGAATCCCAAACCGATGGAGGCGCCCGCCAATGCCATCCCTCTCGTGCGATCTTCTATGCTTGTGACTTCGGCGATGTATGCCATGGCAGTCGCCGTGACGGCGCCAGAAAAACCTCCGCCTATAACGCGTGCAAAGTACATGAGCCACAGAATGTGCCCGGCCAGACCAAACAGCAGGAAGCTGACCGCAAAACCCAGCAATCCTGTGATTAAGACGGGTTTTCTCCCTACGCGGTCAGACATGCGACCCCACCAGGGTGAAGTAACGAAGGCTGCAGCTGAATACACCGCCAACATCAGGCCCAACTGTATTGGCGCCGCCCCCACCTGCCTGACCATCAACGGCAAGACCGGGATGATCAGTCCAAAACCGATAAATACCGTAATTAACATGACGAGAATCACAATCAGCTTCTTAAACACCCTACACCATCCTTCGCATGATCGTCCTCGCCCCTGCAGCGCAAAGTTCTCAGTCCTTCAAATGAGCCGCATATAGTCACGCGTGATTAATCATGTCGAGATTATAATGCCGTTGACCATCGGAGTCAATGACACTATAATGAACATGCTGCAGACAGGGGGTAGGGCGCCCGCCATGGATGAACGATCTTTGTTTTTGCTTGGAATCCTGATGGTACAGAGCGCACATGGATATCAAATCAACGATTTTATCGAAAAGAATCTCATTCAGGTCACGGACATGAAAAAAGCTACCGCATACGCCCTCCTGGAACGAATGTCCGGTTCCGGATTGGTGACCGTTCATACGGAACAGGAGGGAAATCGGCCGCCGCGAAAAGTATTCTCCATTACGCCAGAAGGTCAGAGGCAGTTTGGCGCCCTCTTGCGGCAGAATCTGGCGCGTGCGGATAGACCGATCTATAAGGGCGACGTGGGCTTACTGTTTCTCGATCATCTGCCCGGGCAGGAGGCCGCCAGTAATCTCCAGTTGCGTCTGGAACATCTGCGCAATCAAATCGAGGCGCTGCAAAACGCGGCCAAACATCACCGTTCTTCGGGCATTGCGCTGTCCATAGAGCACCAGATTCTTCACACGCAGCTAGAAGTGGACTGGCTGACCAAAGTCATAGACCAATTGCGCGAGACAGATAGTCAGGCGCCCATAGATCACCCGTGACTGCCGTGAAATCGAGAAACTCCTGCAAATATGGTTGGAGCGGCAGTCCGGGTTGCCGGCGGAACGAATGCTTCTTTCATGCATGTTTCGGACAACCCCTTTATGACGGTTTGCAGCCCCGTTCCGCAGGAACTGCAAAACTTGCGATTGAGCAAATCACCTGCAAGCGCAACCCGGTTGATCTCGACCGAATGTTCTTTCCAGGCAGGACGCGGGCCGGAGATCTCAAATAGAACTCGGACCAGACTGCTATCCCGGAAAAAGGGTGATCCAAAATACTGACTTCAAATCGGCGAACGGACATTTTTGACAGTAATGTTCGTGTAATCGTCCTTGGTAATGCTCAGGACGCAGGAGTTCCACAGATGGGTTGCAATTGCCCGAATTGCAACCATGTTCGTGTCGGACTGGAAGCTCCAAAATGGGTCAGTTCTTTGGCAATTATTGACGATGTGAAACGTGCGTTCTGGATGGTCGACGCCACACCTGATCTGTCCCGGCAGTATGATTTTCTCATGAGCATTGTTCCTGGCGACTATACATTCGAAGGAATTATCCTTACACATGCTCACATCGGGCATTATCTTGGTCTGGTGTATTTGGGCAAAGAAGCGTTTTCAGCAAAGAACATCTCAATCATCGCGACCGACCGTATGATTCAATTCCTGGTTAACAATGCTCCGTTTTCTCAACTTGTTGAATTGGGAAACATCAGACTGTTTCCTACCGAAACATCCGTTCCAATAAAACTCACAGAAAGACTCGCGATCAGTCTTCTTCCAGTGCCGCATCGCAATGAGTTTTCCGATACCGCGGCGGTACAAATTTCGGGTTATCAATCTTCATTGTTATATGTTCCTGACATTGATGATTGGAACTTCTGGCAAGTTGGATTGAACAATGCGGTAACAAGTGTATCGATCGCAATTTTAGACGGTACGTTCTTCAACGAGCATGAATTGCCTAACCGAGCTCGAAACGAGATCCCTCATCCAACAGTCATGGAAACCATGGAACGTTTGCAATCCGTGGTAGATTCCCTTTCTACCAAGGTTTATTTTACACATTTAAATCACTCAAACCGTTTGTGGGATAAAGGCACAATGGCCGAAATCGAAGAAAGAGGATTTCGTGTTGTCGGGCAGGGTGAACAATTTGTGTTGTGAACTTCTTGCGTATTTCGGTCATTAGATCTCTGTTTCTCCATGCGAACGACTTGCTGAAAGTGCGGCGGGAAACGCGGGTGTGGTCACAGCCGTTAGCCTCCCTCTGATTCGAGAGAGGCTAACGGAGTACTACAGGATCAAAATTTGGACATCCTACTGCACCTAGTACCCTAACAATTGCATAGGCGTTATTTGCGCCAAGGGGGCTAACTGCGGTCCGCCTTTGGCATTGACCCACTTGACGGCCTCAAACGCCCCTGTCACATTGTGATAACGGTTAAAATTCTCGGGGCCGCTCGCGCCTTGATAGTTGACCGGTTTTCCCTCTTTGATCAGTTTTGCGCCCTGAGCAAAATCGTATACGCTAGCGCCTGGGCCGTTGGCCACACGGACCATGTCTTTCACGTACTTTGACGGGGATGCCGACTTCGCCTCGAGCACAGCCATCGCAATGATGTTCATCGCGTCGTAAGCATTGTTTGACAGGGTCAACGGTTGTTGACCATGAAAATACCGTGTATAGAACCGCGTATAAAGATTGGCTGCAGGTCCGCCAATCGTGCTTCCCTGTACAGACGTGAGTACTCGTTCCGCATAAGGATACGTCATCGCCTTGGCAAAACTGGCAGCGGCCGTGACGTCGCTCCCGATCACAGGGATGTTGCCGCCCCCCAATTGTTGCAATTCTGAGAAGAACGTGCTGGCCGTCTGTGGATCAACCTGCATGAAAATAACGGATGGCTTGCTCAAGATCAGTCTCTCAATCTCGCTGCGATAGGAGCTTTGATCTGACACGATGCTCTCGTTGATAACGACCTTTACTCCATGTTTTTTCAACGTCGCCGCAACAGGCGCAGTCAACGTCTGCGCAGAGGAACTGGAGTCAAAGACGAGAGCGGCCCGTTTGTATCCTTTCTTAATCCCGTAATACGCCATAGCAACGCCCAACTGTGAATCGGACGGACTGGTGCGGAATATATACGGATACCGCATATGGTCAAGTTCTGTCGTTCCGCCTAGCGTCACGTCGACCAATTTGTCCTGATTGATCTGTCGAACGACCGCCATAATTGTCACAGACGCTGGACCGATCATCGCAAATGGATGTTGCGTCGCGATCACCTGCGACACCGCCGGAACAGCATCGACCGGGTCATTCGCTGTGTCTGCTGTAACGATGCGCAGTTTCTTGCCGAGCAGACCACCCGCAGCGTTGATCTGCTGGACGGCGACCTCGACGCCATTGAGTATGCGCGGGCCTATAAACGCCTCATTGCCGCTAAACCCGGCTGTGACGGCAACCGTCAACGTGCCGGACGCTGCCGCGCGCTTCACCGCTGGTGTGGTGGACGCAAACGCAGAACTGGAACCTACAAGCAAACCCAGCATGAGCAAAGTAGAACTTACAGATGCCACCTTCACACGTGTTCTATTCATGATTATTCTCCTTCGTATTTGCAATTTTTTGGTTATCTGCCCAGGAACATTTTCCCGATGTCTGGCCTGGCCAACAACTCTGGTCCGGGCCCTTGATCCCGGTTCTCTCCGGCCACAAGCACATACCCCCACTCGGATGATGTGAGCGCAGTCGTTGTATTCTGTTCCACAACAATGACCGATTTTCCGATCTCCGCAATCCGCACGATGTGCTCCCACACCACCTTGGTGTACGCCGGAGACAATCCAGCTG
This sequence comes from Bacillota bacterium, assembly GCA_021805735.1. GTDB lineage: Bacteria > Bacillota > Bacilli > Alicyclobacillales > SLC66 > JAKADD01. The sequence goes on along the minus strand of JAJZEE010000041.1, from coordinate 21,194 downwards.
TTGGTTCGTCAAGCAACAGAACATCCGGGTCCGACATCAGGGCGCGGCCCATCGCCAACATGTTGCGTTGTCCGCCGCTCAAGGTGCCGGCCGGTCGCGTCATCGCCTTCTTTAAGTCCGGAAACATTAAGTACACGCGTTCCATCCGCTCCGACGTATGTTTGGGAGTCTGATAGGCTCCGATCTCAAGATTTTCCCTGACGGATAGACTCGGAAATACATTGCGATTCTGGGGAACATACCCCATCCCTCTTGCCACCAGCCGCTCAGGAGGCATCCCGGTGACATCTTCCCCTTTCAGGTACACCTTGCCCGAGAAGATGGCCAGCAACCCGAAAATAGCCTTTAGCAAGGTCGATTTACCGGCTCCATTCGGGCCTACAATCACCACCGTGGAAGCAGCCTTGGCAGCTATACTCACCCCCTTTACGATTGGACTTGCGCCATAGCCAGAAGTGATTTCGGAAACGCTGAGTACGGGTTCCACAGGCTAACCTCCCAGATATGCGGAAATGACTTCTTCCGTTTCACGCAGTTCGTTCATTTGGCCTTCGGCCAGTACGGCGCCTTCTGCCAACACCACCACATGGTCGCAGATCGCCTCAACGACGGACAGGTTGTGTTCGATGAGCAAAAACGTGACGCCTTGATCCCGAAGCCGCGATATATACCCTTGGAGCGTCTTTGCAAGCGTGGGATTGACCCCCGCCATCGGTTCATCCAGCAACACCACCTTGGGTTTTGCCATGAGCGCTCGCGCCAATTCCAGCAACTTTTTCTGGCCGCCGCTCAAGTTTCCCGCATACTCGTCGCGCAGGGGGAACAGGTTGAACATCTGCAGCCAGTCGACCGCAGCCGCCAGATGCTCACGTTCCTCCCGCATCACCGCCCGCCGGGAGATCAGGGCCCGCCAAGGGCTCTCGCCCAGTTGCTGAAACGGCGCGACCATCATATTTTCCAGGACAGTCAGCTTTTGCAGTTCCCGCGCGATTTGAAAGCTGCGAATCAAACCGCGGGCAGCGATGCGATGCGGCGCCTGATTAGTAATGTCGTGGCCAGCCAGTTCAACCACGCCCCGATCAACCCGCGTAAAGCCGGAGATTGCATTTACAACCGAACTTTTGCCTGCGCCATTGGGGCCAATCAGTCCGGTCACCGTGCCCTCCCGCACGATAAACGACACGTCGTTTATCGCTTTTACGCCGCCAAACGACTTGGCCAAATTCGTGACTTTCAGAATACTACTGGGGAACGAGACGATCGCCACCAGCCTCCCCTCCTTGCGGCAGCCCGTCAAGACGAAAGACTGTCTTGCGCTCGGGCAGTATCCCTTGCGGACGATAGCGCGCAGCAAATATCAGCAACAACCCGATCGCCATGCCACGAATCGACTCCGCGAGCAACGGGTTCCCCGGCGGGGAGGGCAGGAATCGTGTGCCTTCGTTAAACAGCACCGGCACAAGAAAGGCGCCCAGGATCATCCCGCGATTGTTGCCAGAACCGCCGACCAACATGGCCGCCCAGATGATGAACGTTTCCATGGTGGTAAAGCCACTGGGATTGAATGCGCCGATGTACGCGATTGTCAGGGCGCCTCCGACACCGGCATAAATGGAACCGATGACAAAGGCCATCATCTTGTAGCGGAACACATTCTTGCCGAGTGCGGCCGCCACATCTTCATCCTCGCGGATCGCTCGCAACACCCTGCCAAACGGAGAATGTGTCAACCGCTCGATAATCAAAAACCCGAGTGCGGCAAAGAGGACGCAAATGACAAGAAAGACCCATTGATAGTGATTGAAGTCAAGTTGGAAGACAGAATTGAAGGGCTGCGGCACGCCCGCAAGGCCATCCCATCCGTTGAACAGCGGCGTGATATTGCCGATCAAGGTCCACACGATCTGTCCAACGGACACCGTCACGATGGCGAGATAGTCGCTGCGCAGGCGCTTTAAGCCGACATATCCGACGAGTATGGCCAGCACCGCAGCGGCAATTCCACCGATGATGGGCGGGATGGGAAACGGCAAGTGCCAGCCCAATATATACTGCCCGCCGATTCCGCCGTTGCCCGGCTGAAGCGCCGCCACCCCTGCAAAATAGGCGCCGATCGCCACAAACGTGATATAGGTGAAATCGAGAATGCCTGTCAGACCGAACTGCAGGTTGAGTCCCCACCCGTAGATACAGTAGATGCAGAAGAAGATGGCGACGGTTAACAGGTAAAACACGAGCGACGACATCCTATACACGCCCCCTAGATGTAAAAATTCCTTGCGGGCGAAAGAGCAGCACGATCACCAGAATGGCGAAGGCGACGACTGTCTTATAAGCCGAATCGATGTACATGGCGGACACTTCCGTCACCAGACCGATCAACAGGGCGCCTAACATGGCGCCGTATGGTCGGCCGATGCCCCCTACGATGACCGCAGCAAAGATGATGAAGAGAAACTGCGACCCGAGCGCCGGGGTGAAGCTCGTTACATTGATCGCAAGAACGACGCCGGCCAATCCAGCCAAAAACCCGCTGATCACCCACGCCAGATCCGTTACCCGTTGAATGGGAACGCCGCTGATGCGCGCCAGATCCGGATCGTCTGACATGGAGCGCATCGCTTTGCCGATACGCGTGTATTTGAGCAATAGATGAACGCCAGTCATCAATACGATGGCGATGGCGATAATCACGAGCTGCTGACCTGTAAATATCATGGGTCCAATATTGACGATCGCGCCAGGTACTGTTACATACTGTTGAAAGGATGGGCCCGCGATCGCCTGTACGCCATTTTCGAGAAAAAGCGACAGGCCGATCGTTACGACGAGCAAGATAAGCAATGGAGCCCTGCGCTTCAAAAATGGCTGTATGACGACACGATTGACCAGCCAGGAAAACCCCGCTGTCAACAGTGCAGCCAGCAACATCGACAACCAGATATTCAGATTAGCGACTGTACTAAAGAAATAGGCCAAGTACGCGCCAATCGTCAAAAACTCTCCATAAGCGAAATTCACAAAATTGGTGACGCCGAACTGCAAAGTCAACCCCACCGAGGCGAGAGCCAACACCGATGCAGTAATCAAGCCAAACCCAACACCCATTAGCAACAATGACACATCGCACGACTCCCTTCTCGCTCCTTTACTCCATTCCATTCCAAGCTTCAGTCATTTCCAGCAGGCGCCCACCTCCAAACGGCATTTTTGTATACAATAATTCTTAACGTATTACGCCTTCTTCTCAGACATTAGCCCCTCTCTCACCCTCCGTCGCCAATTCACAAAGGCATACGACTGTTTACCAGATCGCGATTGCTGGAATATCTCAACAGCCGTTCGCGTTCTTCCTCATCAATCATCTCTTCCGTGGGCAGTCTTGCGTCTCCTTGGGAAACCACGGTCTTATATGCGATTTGCAGGGTCTTCATGGCCATACGCGAAGCAAAGTCCGACAGCAACGCCAATGAAAATCCGAATTTTCCTAGATCAGCAAAACCAAAGGACGGAACGTCCCGTTTATTCTTGATGTGAATCGCTTGTGGCCACGGCAGAGCGGAAACCGCTTTCAACTGCTCCACCGTGGACAAACCCCCGATTAGCGTGATATCAGCCCCGGCGTCACGGTATGCCTTTGTTCGTTCCATGGCGGCCGTTAGCCCGAGTTCCCGGCAGACGTCCGTTCGTGCAATCAGAACCGTATCGTGACAAATCTCGCGCACAGTCTTCAGCTTATGCACCATGTCTTCGACGGAGGAATAGTTTTGCCGTTCTATGAATCGATCTATGATTCGATCATCCATGACGACCCCTGCCACCTGCAGCAAATGGAGTTGTCGGGCATGCCGCGCGACAATTGGCATCAGTCCATACCCATCCGCAAAATCGACGATTATCTTAAGTCTGGTAGACAGAGCGATTTGCTCCACATGTAACCTGAGTTGCTCAAAGCTCAGAAAGTCGATGTCTGGTTCCGCCATGAAGTGGTCGCTGACGCCTCGGCTGTCGACATAGACTGTCTTAAAGCCCGCCTCCTCGGCAAGTCTTGCAGTCAAAGCGTTGTAGACGCCGGGTACTACGCATGGCCCGGCCTGAATTCCTTCGCACATCCGTTGGCTATCGCCCATGCCGCGCCCCCTTTACGAAAGCTTTTAATGGATGTTGTAGAGAAGCGCCAGAACTCCGCAGCCTTTCCATCAAGTCCATTTCGATACAAAAATAAGCGCTCTATAGGCTGGCCTTGTCTTTTCCAGACGCACTTTTATACGCAGCTAACAGATACTTTTTAGTGGAGCGAATATTTGACTTCATGGCCATCTCCGCCCACACCGTATCGCCTTCCTTGATGGCCTGCAACATCAACTGGTGTTCCGCGTGAATGGTGCGCAGATAGTCTTCCAACTGACCACGCCATGGCGCCAACCGGTAAAACCGTTCGATCAGAGCGCCAAATCCGCTCAGAATCCGCACGATGATCTGTCGTGAGCTATGCTCCCAAAGCAAAGTGTGAAACCGTTCATCGCACTCCTTCGCAGACTCCCAATCGCCAGACTCCAGGCAGGCCGCCTCATAATGAATCACCGAGTTTAACTGGTTGACCAACGCGAGTTGTTTCTCCCGTGCGGCGGAAGCCGCCAACAATCCCTCCAGCCGCTCTCTTACATTGAACAGTTCCTCCATGACAGCGACATCAAGCGGAGCCACGATAATCGTGCCATTCGGCTGGCGAATCATAAGATCTTCACTCTCAATCCTCTGAATCGCCTCGCGCAACGGAGTCCGGCTCAGACCGAATTGTGAAGCCAGCATGGCTTCCGTGACCTGCTCACCCGGCTGAATCTCTCCTGATATTACCGCATCGCGAATCCCTTGATAAGCCAAGTCCCGCGTCAGTATTCTCTGCCCAGCCATAGCGGACCTCCTAATTCCCTCTTACGCAATCCGTCTTCTTCAAGACATTGAGATTACCACTCGAATACCAAAATAATTGTATACAAGTATTAAGATGCTGTCAACCAGAACATCTTCTCTCCACAGCAGACAATGAGCATTTGTCCGAAGGTCGACCGCGAGGTGATCTTCGGACTTTTGTTTCCTGAGTGTAGCGAGGAACGCTAATGATTCCACTGATCAAAAGTCAAGCAATCGCGCCGTAGCGCGATTGCTATGGTGGGCGATGACTGGTTCGAACCGCCCACCCCATGCGCGGGCGCGTTGCCACGCGTGCGCCGGGAACACTCCTTGGCGTACACAAAACATTCGCACGGCGCGCATTTTGACTATCTTTCTGGCACCGCCGAGGTCTTGCCCGATCACTTTTTTACGGGCTCTATACCTGCGAATTATTTTTGAGTCTGCTCGCGAGAATGATTACTTGCTCAACGATGGCCGCGAGTTCTTCCGCCTCGGCTGCTTGTTCTTCCCCGGTGGCCGCCACGGACTCGGACTGGGCCATGATTTGCGGCACATCGCTTGTCAGTCCGGACAACTGCGCCGTTATCTCGCGCACAGACTGCTTCGCCCGTCCCGCGAGTCGCCGGATTTCCTCTGCGACGACGTTGAATCCCCGTCCCTGTTCTCCGACTCTCGCCGCTTCAATGGCCGCATTCAGACCAAGCAGATGAGTTTCCGCAGAAATCTCGCGAATGATTCCGTTGATCGTTTCCAATACACTCATCTTGTCAAGCAGGCGCTGCGAGAGCGTCACGGTTTCTTCGCTGGCGCTTGCGAGCCCTGCCGAATTTCTGGCAAACTCAGAGGTGATCGCGCGGAGCTGTTCCGCGGTGGTGAAGAGCGATTGCGCCAGATCGATTCGTTCCTGTCGGATGGACTCTTTTCGTCTCTCTGTTTCGTCGTGATTGTATTGCGCCAATGTCAGTGAAATGTCAAACAGAGTCAGGCGGGTGAGCGCAGACGAGAGAGCCAACGCGTCGTTCAGAGTGATGCCGTCGATCTCGGGAATTCTGTTGATCACTTCTGACAAGTAGAAGCGGTACAAGGCCGTGAAGTCTTCCGGCGGAAGTCCGATGCGCGCGTGAACCCTTCCGATTCGGTTTCGCAATTCGACATAGTCATCATCGATTTTTCCTTGCGACAACGTTAGGAAATACGTCCGCTGCGTTCCCTTGTTTCGTTCCAGGTTCCCGAATTGCAGGAAATTCTGTTGCAATCGGTCGATGGAGAAGATGGTGGCATAGAATTGCTCGACGATTTCATCGACGATATTTTCGAAGAATGCCCGATATTTTGCCGTTAGAATGATATCCTGCTCAGTGGTCCCACTGATGCGCAGGTACGACTGCGCCGTTTCGCCAGACAGACGAATCACACTATCTAAACTCCCTCTCAGACCGATCATCAGGTAGTTACATTACATGTTTGGGGTTTTATGCAATTAGCGGCCGTATGTAAGACAACTCAAATGATCCGCACTGACTTCCTCGTATCGCTGCATCGTTTCTTCATATACCTTCTCCGATCTCCGGACACGCCCTTCTCATAAGATCCTCACTCTCACCCCTCTGAATCGCCTCGCGCAGCGGAGTCCGGTTTAAACCATCAGCTTCGTCCGTGGGCACAAGGATAATTGTATGCAAGTGTTGGGATGTCGTCAACGAGAAGTTTATCTTTTTTTCTGAATCTCAGTATACCATGTCGCCCCTGTACGGCTGCGCCTCCACTGGCGCGGCCGCCTGCCATCTCAGTCGCCTGTTCCCGCGTCAACCACACTCACTTGTGACAGAACGCCGCGTTTCACACACTGCCCTTCTTTCAGTCCCACTCGTTCGGAGACCCCCGCCGGCAATTCGATCGTGTGAACGGCCCGCTTCGCGGCAACGATCTTTCCGGGCGCAACTCGAGCATATAGGGCTACCACGCGACCGTCCGCGTCGATAAAGACCACATCAATCGCAAACTTCATAAAGAACGTGTGAATCGAATGACAGGCATCCAACCATAAGCCTTCATCGCTCGCAAGCGATTTTTTTCCTAGAAGACCGCGCAGACGCGAAAAAAACGAGTCTGCCACTGCCAGTCGCGAAACGATGACTCGGCCTTCGATCACCCGATCGTTGCTTCGTGTATCTTCTATATAAAGTTGCTGCCTGTCCACGCTGCGCCGCCTCCCTACCCGAGAACCCGCATGATGTGCAAGACGGCAGGCCCCAAGATGATCATAAATAGCCCTGGAAATATGAATAACACGAGTGGAAACAGGATTTTGATCGGGGCCTTCATGGCTTGTTCCTCCGCCCGCTGGCGAAGTTTGCCGCGCACCTCGCCCGACTGCACCCGCAACACCTGCGCAATACCCATGCCCAGGCGATCCGCCTGGACGATGGCCCCAACAAAACTCCCAAATTCATCCACGTTTATGCGCGTCGCCGCATCCCGCAACGCTTCCCGACGCGTCTTGCCTAGACTCATCTCTGCCAGCGCCTGTCGCAGTTCCAGACCCAACAGTCCATTCATGTTTTTCACGGTACGGGCCAAGGCCTGATCGAATCCCAATCCTGCCTCGACGCTGATCGTCAACATGTCTAACAGGTTTGGCAAGGCCCGACGGGCAAGCGACTGTTGCTTTTTGATCGTGCTCGTCAAGTAGAGGCGGGGTCCAAGGACGCTTGCAATCACAAGAATCATGGCGACCAGAAAACCGATGGTGGATCCACTCACTCCCCAGACGAACACGCCCACGACAAAGGCGGCGGCCAGAGCGCCCGCCCGCGCCAGCAGCCAGTAACGAACGGCTTTCGGACCGCGGATTCCCGCGCGTCTGACTTCCGCTTCCACTCTCTTGAAGTAGTCAGCAGGCGTCACACGTTCAATCCATCCGACCAACCGCTTCACAAGCGCCGTTCCCAAATCGCGGACAACTTGCTTCGTATCCTGATCGGATTTGCGAATGATTTGGTCGACTCGATGCGAGACGGCCAGTTCTCGCCGCCACATCCACCATAGCCACCCTACGAAGAAGCTGAGCGCCGATGAGAAACTTAGAATCGAAATCATCGTTTCGCCTCCTTGACAAGTCGCGCGACTGTCAGTCAGACCTCAAACCGCGATCCGCACGATATTGCGAATCACGAGCGCCCCGAGCGTCTGTCCAACGACAGCGCCGACCACCATCGCGATACCTGCGGAACTCTGCCACAGAGTAGAGATATAGCTCGGATTCAACAAAAACAACCCCGCTGCAATACCCGGCGTCAGGAGCGTAAAAATCCACAGAGACATCCGCCCTTGCGCGGTAAGCGTGCGAATCTCTCCCTTGATCCGAATCCGCTCCCGAATCGTCTCACCCGTGATATCGAGCACCTCAGCCAAATTGCCTCCCACTTGCCTCTGCACGAGCACAGCGGCGACAATCAGATCAAAGTCTGTCGACGCCACGCGCTCCGCCGCATGAGTCAGCGCTTCCTCAACGCCGACGCCCAGACTCAGTTCGCGCAGCATGCGTTTAAATTCATCACCCATGCGGCCCTTCGTTTCACTTGCAAGGATGTCGATCGCCTGGAGAAACGAGTAGCCCGCTCGCAGAGCGCCTGCAGCAACCGTGATGATATCGCCCAGGCTATTTTCCAGTTCCCGGCGCAGAACTGACCGCCTGCGCGCCACCAGAAGCCCCGCAAGAACGAGCAGAGTGCCCTCCAGGATGACTGCGAGAAGCGCATTCCTGGCCACCAGTCCGATCAATAACGGCGGAATGACAAACGTGATCCCGACCAAACGCCAATGAGCGGACGACAACGTGATACCCGCGCTCTCTACATGGCGATTGGCCCGCGCCGCCACACTTCTGAACATCGTCTCCCGTCGTTTCCGCAACCGCGCCTGCGCGCTCTGTCCGTCCGCTGGATCGCCGACAGGAGCGGCCTGCGCATTTTCGACCTTCGTCGCCGCTGTGGCGAGCGCGGACACGCGGTCTTCCAATCGCCGTCTGCGCCACAAAAGGACGCTAAGTCCGACCCAGGACATCAGGAAGCTGCTCATAAAAGCCAGAAGCGCCGCCATAGCATCCACCCTCTCCCAATGAGCTAGCGCGCCGCAATCGATCCCGCATCCACAAACCAGTCAAGATTCACGGCGAGCCCCGCGGACCTCAGTCGCTCCATGCAGGAAGGAACCGTTCCGGTGGGACGATGGCGCCCGAGCACCTTGCCGTCATGTGACCGGCCCGTTTGTTCAAATTCAAAAATATCCTGAAGAACGATCTGCTCGCCTTCCATGCCCAACACTTCCGTAACGTGCGTGATTCGTCGCGTGCCGTCAGCCAGGCGCGACTGTTGCACGATCATGTCAACCGCGGACGCGATCTGTTCGCGAATGGCGCGCATCGGCAGTTCCATTCCCGCCATCATCACCATGGTTTCCAGGCGGCGCAGGATATCTCGCGGCGAATTGGCGTGTCCGGTCGTCAGCGAGCCGTCATGTCCGGTGTTCATCGCCTGCAACATATCGAGCGCCTCGGCGCCCCGAACCTCGCCCACGACGATTCGATCCGGCCGCATCCGCAGAGCGTTTTTGACGAGATCGCGAATGGTCACCGCCCCCTTGCCTTCCACGTTTGGCGGGCGCGTTTCGAGAGTCACGAGATGGCGCTGCTGCAACTTCAGTTCCGCCGCGTCCTCGATCGTCACGATCCGTTCGCCGTCGCCGATGAAGTTTGACAGGACATTGAGCGTCGTTGTCTTACCCGAGCCCGTTCCCCCTGAGACGACGACGTTTAAGCGGGCGGCGATCGCGGTCTCCAGGAACCGCGCCATAGGCGGCGTCAGCGTGCCGAATCCGATCAAATCATTGATAGTAAACGGTTTAGCCGAAAATTTGCGTATCGTAAGACACGGACCTTTAAGGGCCAAAGGCGGAATAATCGCGTGTACGCGCGAGCCGTCCGGCAGACGCGCATCGACGTAAGGAGTGGCGTCGTCAATGCGCCGCCCAAGAGGCGCCACAATTTTCTCGATCACCCGCATCACATGGTCGTCATTCTTGAACTGAACGGATGTCTCCTGGAGTTGGCCGGCGCGTTCGACGTACACCTGATCATGCGCCACCACCATGATTTCGGAGAGCGTATCATCGTGAAGCAAGCCGTCGATTGGACCATAGCCGCGGATTTCCGCCGTCAATTCCCGAAACAGCCGCTCATGTTCCGCTTTGGTCAAAACCACGCTCTCATCGAGCAGGAAACTGTTGAGCAGATCGAGCAAACTGGCTTCGTCGGCGGCGTCCGCCTGCACCAAGTCGTCTACCAAGCGCACGTGAAGCTTGCTCTTCAGCTGTGCGAAAACTTCCTCTTTCCCCAGTCGGGTTCCTCCCGTCGCATCGCTCTCCGGGGTCGCCCTCGCTCCGTAAGACGGGCTTTGTTCTGTAGCCAATCCACTTAATTGGCGCTTTTTCTCCATGCGTTCGAGCAGCGACACGTCGCATCATCTCGCTTTCCATAACGCCCGTCGGAGAATTCCAAGGCGGGGTGTACCCGCGTTGCCCCGGCGCTCCTGAGCCAACGTCTTCGTCGCCAACAGATTGATGTCGCGCGCCGTCTTGGTCCGCTTCGGGCCGACCAGGAGAGGCACTCCAAGATCTGCCGCCGCGCCTGCGGCTTGCGGTTCGTAGGCGATGGTCGCATAGATCTCAAGATCCAGGACATCGCACGCGGATCTCTCAGGGAGCACCCCGCGGCGTACATACACGTTCTTTACACTCATGGAGTACCCGAGCGTCTTTAAAACCTCAAGCAGACGCCGATTGTTTTTTACGCAGGGCAAATCGGCGCTGCTCAGCAGATACGCCTCATCCGCAAGTTCCATCGCGGCGAAAAAGACATCCGTCAGGACCTGCCCGGTGTCAACCACAATATAGTCAAACTGGTTGCGCAAAGTCCGCAACACGCCCTGAACAAAGACAGGCGTAATGTACTCCGCCTGTTCGACTTGAACCGGAGCAAGCAAAACCTGGAGACCCGATTCGTGGTTTATGAGGTAGCTAGGCAATGCGTCTGCGAACGCTTCGCCTTCTAAGAGCAACGAATAACACGTTCGCTTGTCTTCTTGCACACCCATCAGCAAGCCGACATCCCCAAAACTCAAATCCAAGTCCACCAACGCGACGCGCTTCCCCCGTCGCGCCAGGGACAACGCATAGTTCACCGCGACCGTCGTCTTGCCAACGCCGCCTTTGGCGCTGAACACGACATGGATGTGAGACTTGCTGCGAAAGCGATCGGATAAGAGCGCCGTGGTGGTTACCCGCTGTTGTTTCTCCATGCGTGCGTACACCCCACGGATCGCGGCCAGCATGCTGTCCGCGCTGAACGGTTTGAGCAGATATTCACGCGCTCCAGCCTGGATCGCCTTTTTCAGTGATTCGAACTCCTCTTGCACCGACACGATCACCACAGTCACGTCTGGCAATTCATCGGCAATCCGGCGAGTGGCTTCGATCCCGTCCATGATCGGCATGTTGATATCCATCAGCACGATGTCCGGTTTGAAGGATTTGGCCAACTCATAGGCTTCCAGGCCGTTCTCGGCTTCGGCCACGATCTCGACGTCCGGAGAGAACCCGAGCATCATTCTCTCCGTGTCGCGAATCTCCTTGGCGTCATCCACTAGCAACACGCGAATGGTCTGTTTCACGCGGCTTACCTCCTCAGAACGGTTGCGTCGGTCACAAGCGTGCCGGTTGTTGCAAGACTGGTCTGTCCGGAAGGTTCTAACACCAGATTGAGTGACCCGTAGGTCGTGACAAATGCGATCGCACTTGACTGCCGTGGCGTAACGGCCAGGGTGACGGCTTGTGCGCGCGAGTTTCCACTGGATGAACCAAGCCCAACCCCCGCGCTCCCGTTCACCGCCCCGGCTGGCACAGCCAACACCTGCACATTTGTGGCTATGATCTTAGCCGCATCGTACTTACTTGCCGTGTAACTCTTCCCAAGCACCGCGATAACGGCCACCCGATCGCCGACTTCGATGGCTCCCGCCGCCTGCGTCACCGGATTATAGAGAACGCTCATGGCCACCATGCCCGAAGGCACTCGATCCGCGAGACTGGGGGAAGCCATGATGGTTGTCACCATTGGCGCAAGCAGTTGTTCACCAGGGTATAAGGTTGTTTTAGAGATGAATCCAACCGCGCCATTCAAGCTCGTAATGGCGGTGAGCGCTCTGCCTCCGGCGGGAACGTTGCGAATCGTGACCATCCCCGGCGCGATTCGCGTGTGAGCCGCGATGCGCTGAGCCACCAGTACGACTGGTTCGAGGCGATTCCCATTTTGCAAGCGCACCATTTCTGCGTGCACTTCGACATTGACAACGACAGCCGTCAGGGTCGCGAGCACGATCGCTACACCGATGAGGATCGCGGATGTCCTTCGCTTCTGCACGACGTTCCACTCCTTTATGACTCACGGGAACCCTTCTCATCCTATCAAGCGGACACCGTACAGTCCGAAGTTCGTACCTTGACCGATAGTGCCCGGAACGACCATTTGCAGAAACTGGCCGACAATCTGTTGGTGGCCCCCGCTCCCTTGCAATCCATCCAGATAAAAGGCCGCAAAGCCGACAATTGTGACATTGGACCTTCCATTTACGTTAAGCGTGTTCACGACGGGCAACAGAATCACGCGCGGACAACCGTTTGAAGCCGTCGCAAATGTCCAGCCTTCACCCTGTTGCAACCTGTAGGAAATCGCTTGCGATACGGGCCCGGACATGTCCCCCGGTTCCGTTTGAACCTGTTCGCCGACTGACAGCACCCCACTGTACCCAGACATGAGATTCTGCGAAAACTGTTGCGCCCCGGTGCCGCCTAAAGCGAGGTAACCATAATTTCCACTGCCGTACTCTTGATTGTCGTTCGATCCATCCCCGCCAGAAGACGAATCTTCCGAGTTTCCATCGCTTTCATTTTCACTCGATCCGCCCTCTGTACTCCCGCCGTTCCCGGATCCGTTCTGTCCAGCCCCGATCGACAGCGTATACGTCTGCCCGTAGGCAAAGTTTTGTTCCACGACGGCAATGGGCGCGAACCCCGTTCCGGAAACCAGCGTTCCGGCTTGCGCCTGTACTTGAATAGAGATATTGGCGGACTTATATCCCAACACTCTGGCAAAATAAAGCGGCACGTTTTGCTGCCCGTTTAGCGTTATCGTTTCTGTTGCGGTGTTGACGTTTATGCTGTTGACGCTTCCTCCGTTGTTCTGAACATACTGGTAAGCTGTCGATCGCGCCACGGACGCGCCGTTGAAAATCTCCTCAACTCCCGACAAGGCTCCCGCGTCCAGCGCGTTCCACAGCTTTTGCTTGGCCGCGAATTCGACGCCGACATCTGTGACAAGCGCGGTAGAACCGAGCAAAACCACCATCATCAGCGCAACCAATACGGCGACGTTTCCGGCTTCGTCCTTCAGCAGCTTCATGCGATCACTCCACTCTCATGTCCGTCGCCGCATGGACGACGAGCGGATTCGGCAAGAACGCGGTCAGAGGAAAATCAATATTCACCGGATAGGAGATCGTCACCACGACCGGTTGTCCCGAGACGCGATTGCTCTGAGTCGGATTGATGGTCACCGTCAGTTGCGAGGTTTGCAACGTCGCGCAGTCCTGTTGAATCACCTGATTCACCTGCGCATCCGTCGCGCCGACGCTCGCATAGCGCGCGGCGTCGAGCGCCGCCCCTTCAATGACGAGTTCCGTCGAAAAAATACTTCCAAAATCTATAATTCCGAGCAATATAAGCAGAAGTATGGGCAGCACCAGCGCGAACTCGACCAGCGACTGGCCACTCTCGTCTTTCCACAGTTTCTTGACCGCAAGAGCGAAGCGAGTTCGAGTTCCGATCACAGTCTCATCCCCCCGCCTGAAAGCACGACGGCGAGCACTCCTAGAAAGATCGCGACTCCGTAAGGAATCGACACCGGTTCACCTATAACCTTTGCAAATCCCTCGTGCCCGGTGACTGACTCGGTCGGTTTCCACGGCCGCCCGAGTAAACTCCCGAGTCCAAAAACATTCCCTTTCACGAGAATGGCCAATAGCCCGCCTGCCAAAGCCATCATCAGACTGGCTGTCAGCACTCGTTCAACCCCCAGCGCGAATCCGACCACGGTCAGGAGTTTCAAGTCACCGCCGCCGATTCCCCACAGCAGATAAGGACCGAGCAAAACTGCGAACCCGACCGCAGCGCCGGCAAGGCTGTCTAACGGATGCCCGTGAACCACGCCGTGCACCAATAAACCACAGATGGCCGCAAGCAACGTCAAGCGGTTCGGAATCCGCCGCCACAACAAATCGGTGACCACCGCACCCGCGCAGAACGCCAAAGCCACCATCACGCTTGCGGACATCGTCTCTTCCCCCTTCGTCAGCGGGGCGCAACAGCGCATCAACACGCCGTTGCGCCCCTGCAAAGCCACCGCGAAAGATGAAACACTCCCTTGGACAGGGCTGTGTGCTGATGTGTCGCGCCGGTAGCGAGTTTGGCGCAACCGTGTTTAAGCAGAGGCGCAGCATACGACCTCGTCTCCTGACAGCGACACTTCCGAACCCGTCTACAAACCCTTCAACGTGGTCGTAATGTTGCTGAAGACGGTTGTGAGTCCGCCGTTAAGTGCAACGAGCGCAGCAACCAACGCGATCGCCACCAGCCCGATGATCAGACCGTACTCGACGAGCCCCTGACCCTCTTCATCATTCCGCAGGCGTACGACCATTTCGCCCGCCTTGACTGCAACTGAATGATAAATCCCCGCCATCTTCTCTTTGATCCCTTTCACCCTTGATCGCCCCTTTGAAGGTATGGTGTTTTGAAAGCTATCCTCTTGCTGTTGTGATCCAAGCATAAAAAAAAGACCCTGTTTAAGACAGGGGCGCGAATCCTATTTTCGCCGTTTGCGCGTAGGACAATAGTCCTATCTTGGACGTCCTGGCCGCCATGGATCGCGCAGATGGTCACGGGCGGCACTTCCCTGCGCGCTCGCTCACCCGGTTCCGGACACTACACTCCCAATCGCTCCGACAGAGCGATAACCACTGCCTTCGTTCGATCTGGCGCCCCGAGTTTCTGCAAAATGTTCGTCGTGTGATTGCGAGCCGTTTTTGGACTAATAAAGAGAGTCTCCGCGATCTCGTTGTTGTTGCACCCCTGCGTCATCAACCTGAGCACCTCCAGTTCCCGCGGAGTGAGAACCTGTGTCAGCGCAACCCGTTCCGCAAAAGCGGCGTTTTCTACGGACACAGCGAGGTCAGCGTCTGGCCGCTCGGCGGTTTCCCTGGAACTCCCCGCTCGCTGCGTCTCACTCGCTTCCGCAAAGAGGGCGTCCATCATATAGCCCACCAGTCGTGGGTCGACATACCGCTGGCCGGCCGCAACAGTGCGCACAGCCGCGCGCACTGTGTCGATCGTCGCGTCTTTTAGAACATATCCCTGCACCCCTGCGGCAATTGCCTGCAAGACGTAGTCCTTGCCATCATAGTTGCTGACGATCAGCACGGGAGTTATCACGCCCATGTCGCGAAGCTGCCTGACGGTTTCGATCCCTGATCGGTCTGGCATTCCGATGTCCAACAGCAGAACGTCAGCGGACAGATCGTGAAGGGCGGTCAGCACTTCAGCGCCGGTATGCGCCGTCGCGACCACCACAAATTCGCCTGTCATAGACAACAGCGCCTCCAGGCCGCTCAAAAACAAGGACTGATCATCAGCCAGCAACAACCGCGTATGTGTGGTCAACTCGCGCCCCTCCCATCCGTCTGTCGCGCCGTTGCGACAGACGACCCCCTCACGTACAGACCACCGGCCTTCGCCATTGGCGACGCCAGTGAAGTTGCCGATTGTGTTGCCGTTGGCGTCTCACGTACAAGACACGGACGTTCGCCCTTTGCGACTCCCGCGCAGTCCTTCCGCTCCGACGGCGCTTCGCTCCAGCGCGCGCAAGGCGCGAACAGCCGGTTTCCACGCGCCCGGATCCCGATCCAGCCAACGCATCGCGGACGAATGGCGTTCACGGGTTCGCACGTGATGGACATACCTCTCCGCCGATCGAACAACAGCCCATATCGCGGCCGTCTCAGGGGAGGGTTCCGGCAGCGCCTTCTGCGATGAAAAGTCGCGCAGTTTCGCGCCTTGATCGAGTGTTTCCACGTATGCGGCTATGGTGAGTACAGTATCCGGAAATCCATGCGCCTGCAACCAGCCGGGCCCGATCTGCCCATACGCCTCAATCAGCGCTTCCCGCTCATCCGCGCGCACGCTCGCGTCCACCCGCCATCCCAGCAGTTGCGCCCCTATGTACGCTGCCCGCAGCGACTCCGTCGGGAACCCGAGCGCATCCCCGATTTGCACTGCAAGTCGGGCGACCTGTTGCGCTTTTGCAAAATAGGTGGGAGCAACTTGCTCCAGCGTGTCGAGCGCCCCCATAAACGCGTGCAGCATGCGGGCCATTGGCAACGCGTCGGGCCATTCAGACCGCCCAGCCATCGCCGCCGCGACCGTAAGCGATTGTTGCCGTCGCTCGCGTTCCAGCCCAAGCGCTCGATATTCGCGCCAACATCCCACTCTCCCAAAGTACAGTTCCGCCTTTTCAAGCAAACGGTCCGCAAGCAGCGAGTCGCCCGCCATCGCCGCCCCATACCCGAGGACTTCGCAGATCCGGCCAAGATCGTCGCGAGAAAATTCGATTAACTGCGTCCATACCCCATCGAGCGCGTCCCGCAGCAACATCGCGCCGAGTTGATCGTCGCCGTGGAGGAGATGCAGCCGCAACAGTTCGAGCGCGGCGTGAAACGACTGCCCATCCGAGCGATCATACGCCACTTCAAACGCCTGCCGCGCCGCCGCCGGGTCGCCGAGCGCAAGCAACGCTACGCCCAGATTCACATAAGCCCCAAACGCGAAGCCGCCTCCGCCGCCATCCAAAAACACCGCGCCCCTGCACGCGAAAATCTCCGCTTCGTCGTAACGCTCCAAGGCTACGCAGATAGCCGCCAGATTGACGTATATGAGCCCCTGCGTCTCCTCCGGCTGCTCCTTGACGTCTTCGAGCAACTCGCTCGCTTCCTCATAGGCCACCGTCGGGTTCCCGCGTCTGAGTTCAGTCAATGCCAGATTGATCTGCGGTCGAATGGCGAATATGTCAGGCAAATGCCCTGCCCGCGCGATTTCCTTAGAACGAGTGAAAGAACCCGCGGCTCGTTCCGGATTCCCGAGATCCGTGAAACACCATCCCAGAGCATTAGCCAGCAACGCGGACGCTTCAGGATCCCGTTCGGCGCTTAGCATGTCCTCCAGATACTCAATAGCCGCATACGGTAATCCCCGCGCCAACAGTTCTTTGCCGATCTCGATGGCCGACGACACCGCAATCCCCTCACTCTGCGCCATACGTGGCAATTCTCATCGTCAACTCCACTTCCGTACCTTGACCCATTTTCGACTGCACTCGCACCTCGCCGCCAATCAACCGAGCGCGCTCCTCGATGCCAAGAAGTCCGAATCCCTTATGTTGACTCGTGTCTCCATAAGGAAAACCGGACCCGTCGTCGCGGACGACTGCTCTTAGCACACCTTCCGCTACGGTCACAGAGACATCCACTCGTTGCGCTCGCGCGTGCCGCAAGCTGTTCGTAATACACTCTTGCACGACGCGAAACACCGCAACCGCGTACGGCGCCGCAAGCACGTCGCAGGTCGCGTCAACCGCTACGACAACGGGAATTCGGAGCAGGTAGTTACAGCGGTCCGCGTATTCGAGCAGCGCGCCTGAAAGACCTTTCTCCGCAATGTCGACGGGGCGAAGGTCGTAGATCATGCGGCGCAGTTCACTCACCGAACCGCGCATCAGTTCCTGGACCTTTTGAATTTCGGGCAACACCGTCAACGGATCCCGTTTCGCCATCTCCTTGACGACTTCGAGGCGCATCGTCAAGTTCGTCAACAGTTGCGCGGGACCATCGTGAATGTCCCGAGCCAGTCTTTTTCTCTCGTCTTCAATCGCATGGATAGCCATCTCGGTGGACATCCGCCTCATCCTCCAACCCTTTCGTACGCCAAAAACCCCCCTGAGCGCACATCGGCTTAGGAGGATGCCTTTTCACCTACAAATAAAACACGATCGTGCGTTCCGAAGATCGCTTATACACGGATCCGAACCGCTCAGCGCGACGTCGATTCCACTCCGGCGCGGCAAGTTCCGCGCCAAACCCTGCATTGAAACCTTTAGAAGCTATAGAAAACGAACCCTTAATCCATTGCGCCGCACTATCCAAGCCTTGTAACACAGCGAATCACCGCCTCATGGGGTATTCGCCGAAGTCTATTCGCTTCGGCAGCCTGGCGATCCTGGCCTTACGGCTGTAGACCCATGGCTTTGCGTCCTTAGGTTTCCCTAAGTTTGCCATTATCGTGCTTTCTATCGTCATTATAGGGCCAGGCGGGCAACCTGTCAACGCGCGAAAATAGTGAACTATTTGCGCAGTTACAGAAATTTGCGCGAAGTCTTTTTGCCGTCGTACGTAAACAGCACAGGCCGACCCTCCAGCACAGTTTCCAGATGCACGGAACGCCCCCACAGCCGGTGAACATACGGCAGTGTTTTTTCCGTGTAACGCACGTCCAGTTCCATGCCTTCATAGGCGTGAAACAGATACAGTTCGCCCGTCAACTGGTAATCCCCGTCCCTGACCAGCAACACCGGATACCCTCCGTTGACACGCGAGGCGCACAGTTTGTCGCGCACCTTTTCAAAGTCCTGCTCGACAACTCGCCACTCGTTGCCCACCTTCTGATAAAGATACAGATCCAACTCGTCGACGAGTTCTTTCGTGAGATAGTTGCGGATAAACGACGTATCCGACTCCATCTCACGGACTTCAAACATCTTTTCCCGACCGGACGGCGCAACGTTGGCGGCGCTGTCCGCTTCCGACCGCATGCGATCCCACCGTTTTTCGATTTCTTCCCACATCTTCAGTACTCACGTGTAGGGGTTGATCGAGGTTTTCGAAGGCAGCACGACACCCGAATGCATCCGGGCAAAGTCGACGGACTCCGCATCTGTCAAAGGCAACTCTCGCATGATGCGGAGATGCCAGTATGTCGCCCAACCTTCGTTCATGATCTTGGTTTCTATTTGCGGCCAAAAGTACAGCATCTCTTCCCGCACAACGGTCAGTACGTCCCGTTGCCAATCGCTGAGCACCTTGCTGTGGCGCATTAAAAACAGCAGCAGGTCCTTCTCTGTCTGGGTGGAGCGTTTCCCGCCGGCGAGTTCGTCCGCCTGCTGTCCTTTTTCCGCCGCGCCAACCGAACTAATGTCGAGCTCAAATAGATCCTCATAGGGGCCGCGCTCGCGTGAAAGCTGACGTTCCGTTTCCCCATCTTTTTCAGAGCGCTTACGCTGACGGCGCAAAGACGTGTGCGACGCATCCACATGCTCCTGAACCGCCAACGCCGCGTCCAAAAACTCCTCCACCGCGTCTTTGCCGTATTCCATTTCATACGACCGAAACCGCTCCGCGCTGGCAGCCATGCTGTCCACGACGCCGCGTGAGGTATGCGCGAACATGGCGTTATTTTTGAAAAAGTCACAGTGCGCCAACACATGAGCGGATACCAGTTTGTTTTGCACGAGCGAATTGCTGTCCATGAGGAAGGCGTAACAGGGATCGGAGTTGATGACCAGTTCATAGATCCGGCTGAGGCCAAAATCGTAATCCATTTTCATCCGGTGATACGCCTTGCCGAAGGACCAGTGGGAAAATCGTGTAGGCATGCCCTGATAGGCGCCAAATGTATACAGCACATCGGCGGGCACCAATTCGAAGCGCATATCGTAGAAATCGAGGCCGAATCCTTTTGCGATGTCTGTCATGCGTTCAATCGCGGCTTCGAGTTCGCCAAACTCGGCTGGCGTCATACCGCATCACCGCCCGAAACGTCTTCCTCCGCGGTGAAAAACGTTCGCAAAGCCTTGTATACTTCCCCCTTCTCATGGATAACCGCGCAACGAAAGCGGGGTGTGCGCAAGTTCCGGTAGACGCTCATTAACGTGGAGCTGCGATTGTATTGATACAACCGCGCAAGATGTCATCACTCGGCAGACCCGATGGGCGCCAGGTCACGCGTCGGAATCGCATAATATTCCAGCGCTTCGCCGACCAGCGAATGTGTGCCAATAATCGCGACCATCCCTCCTGGTTCCGCCGCCGTCGTCGCAGCCTCGATCGCTTCCGTGAGCGTCGGACAAAACAGGGCCGGGCAGTAGTGTTGCGCAGCGTCCAAGGCATCTTGCGGGAACGTCAGGTACGGGTTTCTGGCCACTGTAAGGACGAGGAAATCAGCGAGCGGCCCCAGTACATCCAGCAGGCCGCGATAGTCCTTATCCGCTGGCACTCCGATCACGAGCGCCAGCCGAGTGTACTGTTGAGAGAGGATCACTTCCCTGGCGCAGGAAGCACTCTCGCGGTTAATCGCCGCGTCAATCACCACCCGAGGCGTTCCGGGCAGCACTTGCCCACGCCCCAGAAGGCGCAATCCTCCGAGTGCGTGACGAACAGTTCTCTCAGCAAGCGGCGCGCCGACAAACAGTTCCGCCACAGTCAGAGCGACGGCGGCGTTGTCCGCCTGATGAGCGCCAAGCGGTCCGATGACCATGGGCGGGTACTCGGTCCGCGGCGAGCGAATGCTGCATAGTGTTCCTGACGAAAGAACCTCTGCGCCCTGCACCGCAAAATCGGCGCCATAAGCCACCAGGGGCACACCCATGGCCACAGCCTCCGAGCGTAAAACCGTCGCTGGTTCCGGGAACTGTCTTCCTGTCACAACGGCCCTTAGATCCTTCGTAATGACGCCAGCTTTACTGTAAGAGATATCCCGCAACGTGGGACCCAGTTGCAACGTGTGTTCCAGCAACACAGGCGTAACCGCCGCCAGTTCCGCGCCCAGGGCGTTCACATCGTCATGGCGCGCTCCACGGCCCAATTCGATCACGTTGACATCCGTCTGGCAGTGCGCAAAGTACAGCATGGCGACCGCCGCAACAATGCCTACAGGACCAAAGTACTGCGCGGGTGTAAAATCCGCCTGCAGCGCCTCCAGGGGTTCCCTGACAATACTCAGCAGATCCATGAAATCCGTTTCCGGGATCGCAAGTCCATTGACCCTGATGCGTTCAGTAAAAT
>JAJZEE010000040.1 GCA_021805735.1 Bacillota bacterium | reverse complement strand
GGCAAAACAGACATAGTCACCGTTGATGACATATTGCCCGCCATCCGGGGATACATACTGCGCCGTAATACTCGGTTGAAACTCTGTGGACCATTTCTTCCCGCCCAAGTACGGATCCGGTTGCTGCAGATACGGCTTGAGATTGGTGAATATTCCCGACGGATATGAAGACAGTGACAAGACGTTTTGCGGCGTGATGTCAGGTGCTTGACCCCCGTCCGCTTTGGCAAGCAACCAGGGTGTAACGGATTGTCCGGAAGGCGACGTCACGAATTGAATCGTGATCCCCGGATGCAGCTTTTCAAATTCCTTCGCCAACACCTTAGTCGCCACGTATTGAATCCCGAAACCTTGCTGCCCTTTCGGCGGCGGCGGCGACGGATTGTACATACCTGCGTCCATGGTGATAACGCCCTTAAACGTCAAATTGCCGCTTCCGGCGCTTGCCGCACTTACATTCGCCGTCGGCAACACGGTCACGACAGTCGCGAGCGACGCAACTGCTGCCAGCCCTTTCGTCCATTTCCTCATTGCCATCATCCTCCTCTGTTTTGACTGCTTGCCACCACGCATTTCCCCGACGACGCTTTTCAAAAGTTCGGCACCTTCATTATCAGGCTCCCCCTCTTTCTATGAAACGACTCTACAACCGCTTTCATAATATGAATAACACCTATTGAAATCTGTGTACATGCACAGTATTGTGTTTGGTATCTGACATTTTCTTATTACATTGACGACGATATTGGGAGGACGCGGCCGTGGACCTCACGTTTTATTCAATGAATCGATTGTCGACCATCGACGTTAAATGGGCAGATTTGCACTCCGCCAACAACGAATTTCTCAATGTTGTTCATTCTAATCCCTTTTATGAGATTCTGGCAGTGACACAGGGACCCGTATTCATTCAGGTTCACGACGAGAAATTGTCACTTCAGGCCGGCGAAGTGTTGCTATTGTCGCCATGGGAAGAGCACATGGGATGGAAACCCGTAGATGAATCGGCAGGGTTTTTTTGGGTTCAATTTGCTTTACAACCTGGCCTTGGAAGACCACTCACCATTCAAGAATTCACCACAGAAATGAACATGATCCATGCCGACCAATCAGATTTACGAACTGAAGGGTTACACTCTACCGAAACAATCTTGATCCCGAGATGGGGAAAGTTGACTCATCGCTATCGGGTGCTTTCCGTATTCGAGGA
Source organism: Bacillota bacterium (assembly GCA_021805735.1). Lineage (GTDB taxonomy): Bacteria > Bacillota > Bacilli > Alicyclobacillales > SLC66 > JAKADD01. Next base: position 31,370 of record JAJZEE010000040.1, on the reverse strand, counting down.
AATTCGCCATCAGCTTTTGAATCCCACGGGTTACTACCGACTTCGGACCTCATTGATGTTGGGGCAAATTCTTGAAATGATTGCTTCTGACCTCCTCAACCATTTGGAATTGCAACGCTCCTTCCCCAAGTCTTTTTTAATATATCGACGCGTGGTCAACTTTTTGGATGAAAACTACAAAAGGGACTTATCTCCCGAAGTTATAGAGCAACACCTGCAACGGAAATATGGCTATTTATGTAACGTATTTAAGAGATACTCGGGTATAACCATGTATTCTTATATTCTGCGATTGCGGGTTCAGTTGGCCAGCCACCTGCTTGCCACAACCAACGCCAGCATCCATGATATTGCCTGCATGACCGGATATGACGACCCGTTATATTTTAGTCGTTGCTTTAAGAAAATGATGTCCGCGAGTCCATCGGAATATCGAACACAGCAGCAAATCTCTAAAGCTAAGAGCTCGCCGCCGTCTTTTCACAAATGAACTGCTGAAACAAATCTGTTGATAAATGCTTCCATATAGGAGTGAGGAGATAGGACAATGAAAACACTTGACTTGGCAGGTGTATGGGCGCGTCTCCAATGTGAATCAGGGGAAATCGTGGAAGGCCTTGTTCCAGGAAGCTTTATGTTGGATCTGCTGCGGGCAGGTAAAATGGAAAACCCCTTTTACCGCGATCGTGAGGAGCGCATGGCAGATGCGTATGCACGGCAGACTTACCTGTATTCCCGGGAGTTCACGGTAGACAGCGAGTTGATGGACTGTGCGGCTGTGTTCCTTGTTTGTGAGGGGCTCGACACGTTGGCGGATGTACGGATCAATGGGCAACTGGTTGCCTCCACGGATAACATGCACAGGCGCTATGAGTGGAATGTGCGCCACCATCTTGTAGCGGGTCGCAATGAAATCAGCGTGTTGCTGCGTTCTCCGTTGCCCCTGATGGAGGAACGCGAGAACGCAGATCCGCTCTGGGGTGCGGCCGAAGCCATCGCAGGGTTCACCCATATACGCAAAGGACATTTTATGTTTGGCTGGGATTGGGGTCCGCAGATACCTGATGCGGGGATCTGGCGACCAATCTATCTTCAGGGCGTCAAAGGCGCGCGGATCGCGGATGTCCAAGTGACGCAGCGACACGAAGATAAGCAGGTCATGCTGGCTGTGCGCGTACAAGTTGATGTGTTCGGTGAAGAGTTTGCCGCCGCTCAAGTGCGCATCACGGTGACTGCGCCAAGCGGAGATCACATCGCACACTCCGTCAAGGCGGAGTCTGGGGAGATACGGCATACGATCATCGTTGCTCAACCGCAGTTATGGTGGCCGACGGGTTATGGCGACCAACCGCTGTACGACTTCAAAGTGGAATTACTAGCAAACTCAGCCGTAATCGATGAACGATCCCTTCGCCTCGGTCTGCGGACTATCCAACTGCGACGGGAAGCGGATCAGTGGGGTGAATCGTTTGAATTCGTTGTTAACGGAATCCCTATATTTATAAGAGGAGCTAACTACATTCCGGAAGACAACTTGCTTAGCCGATGCAGTCGCGAGCGCACTGAGCGGCTGCTCAGAGATGCTCAGGCGGCGAACTTCAACGCCCTGCGCGTCTGGGGCGGAGGCATCTATCCGGAGGACTATTTCTATGATTTGTGCGACAAATTCGGACTGCTCGTATGGCAGGACTTCATGTTTGCCTGCGGGGTTTACCGTCTGACTCCAACGTTTGAAGCGACGGTGCGGCAGGAAGCGGCCGACAACATCCGGCGTATCCGTCACCATGCCAGCCTGTGTCTGTGGTGCGGCAACAATGAAATGGAGACGGCATGGGTAGATTGGAACATTCCCAAACCTGATGATTTGCGCGCTGATTACCTGCGTCTTTTTGAAGAGATTCTGCCGGCGATCGTGGCGGAACAGGATCCGCAAACTCCCTACTGGCCCTCGTCACCTTCCTCCGGCGGAGGCTTCGTTGTACCGAATGACCAACATCGCGGGGATGTTCATTACTGGGAGGTGTGGCACGCGCTCAAACCGTTCACCGAATACCGCAAGTACCACTTTCGGTTCTGCTCAGAATTTGGCTTTCAATCGTTTCCAGGCGACAAGACGGTGCGTGAGTTTACTCTTCCTGAGGATCGCAACATCTTTTCTTATGTGATGGAACGGCATCAGAAAAACGGCGACGCCAATGGCAAGATCCTATACTACCTGGCGCAAAATTTTAAGTATCCGCGAGACTTTTCCGCTGTGCTATACGCATCGCAGATTCTTCAGGCTGAAGCGATACGCTATGGCGTCGAACACTGGCGGCGCAATCGGGGACGCTGCATGGGGTCGATCTACTGGCAGCTCAATGACTGCTGGCCGGTGGCCTCGTGGTCCAGCATTGATAGTGCGGGGAGGTGGAAAGCGCTACACTATTTTGCAAAACGTTTCTACAGTCCAGTGCTGTTATCTGCGCAGGAAGATGGAACTACCGTTACGCTATGCGTGACAAACGATACCAGAGAGACCGTGCGCGGCGAAGTCGTCTGGCACTTGCGCGATGAGTACTCGCGTGTGCAAACGTGCGGTCAACAGTCAGTCACGGTGTCCGCGCTGACAGTTGAGCAACTGTCTGCGCTTGACTTTGCGGGTCCTCTGACCACCGGCCGCGCACGGCGTTCCACTTACTTGGACTATGCGCTGCGCGTGGACGGAGAGTTCATCAGTGGGGGAACGGTCCTTTTTGTTCCGACAAAGCATTTTACATTTGTGCCACCGAAGATTGCCGTAGCCGTGACCGAGACGCCTGACCATTTTTCCCTAGCGATCACCTCGCAAGCTTTTGCCAAGTTTGTGGAACTGGACTTGAGCGCCGACGACGCGCGGTTTAGTGACAACTACTTTGATGTTTCAGCTGGTGCGATTACGACGATCACAGTGGCAAAAACAACGCTTTCCACAGTGCTGACGTGGGCTGAATTCAGGAATCAGTTGCGGGTGCGCAGCGTCTATGATCTGGAGGCAATCGTCGATGCGTGAACAACGCGGATTGATTGGCCACAAACACTCCGGCTAAAATCAGAACGCCTCCGATGATTTGCGATCCTTGAATAGGATCATGAAGCAGAAAATGCCCGAGAAGAATCGCAATAAAAGGCGGCACATTCATAAACATAGCGGCAGTGCCGGCGCCAAGAACCGCCACGCCGCGATTCCACCAGAAACTGGCCATGCCCTGAGCGATGATGCCAGCCGCCGCCAGGATGCCCCACATGACCAGACTGTGGCTCACCTCAGACTGGCCAAGCAATGCTTCGCCGCCGGCTGCCGGCGCCATTAAGACTGCGCCCAGAACAGTTGAGAAGATCGTAACCGCAAACGACGACATAGACCTGGCAAGACCGCGCACAAAAATAATGCTGACAGAGAGAGCAATCATGGCGACGATGAGGTTCAAATCGCCGGGAGATGCGTGCAGCCCGCCGCCAGTTCCTACGATGACAACGATGCCTGTCAACCCGAGGATCACACCCGCCAGTCTCGCGGTCGTGAACGTCACCTTATAAATCATTCGTTCGAGCAAAATGGTCGCCACAGGAGTCAACCCGATAATCAGTGATGCATTAGCCGCCGTAGAATGACGCAGACCTGTAAAGTAGAAGATTTGATTCAACAGCGTTCCAAATACCCCAACCCCTGCAAGGAGAAGCCACTCCCGGTTCGTAGGCCGACGCAATCCGCGTATTTGAAATGCCGTCGCGAGCAAAAATAACGTTGTCATGCAAAGCCGTGCAAACGAAAGAAAAATCGGCGAAAATCCTCCCAACAAGTACGCGCTTGCCACGTAATTACAGCCCCACAACACACTTACGCCCAATAACCCGAGAAAAGCTGACTTCTGCACTGACATTTCACACACTCCGTTAGCTATCTATGAGTTTGTACAGCGCTTGGGTTCCGCTCTCGCCCTCGCCCATCTCAGCCAGTTGCTCATAGAGAGACTCTGCGAGGGACAGTCCCGGAGTTTCCAGTCCCATTTCCTTTGCCGATTGCAACGCTATCCGGATATCTTTGATAAAGTGCTTGACATAGAAACCAGGATCAAAGTCATGGTTGATGATCCGCGGACCCAGATTACTCAGGGACCAACTCCCCGCAGCACCCGTTTCAATACTCTTTAGAACCGTTATAGGGTCTAACCCTGATCTTCTAGCGTAAACCAATGCCTCACACACGCCAATCATGTTCGATGCAATGGCAATCTGGTTGCACATTTTCGTGTGCTGCCCGGATCCGGCTGCACCTTGGTACACGATATTCTTTCCCATCGCCAGAAATAGTGGACGCATCGCCTCGAAAACTTCTCTGTCTCCACCTGCCATGATGGACAGCGTTCCTTCCCGCGCCCCAATGTCACCACCTGAGACCGGAGCGTCCAAAGAATAAAGCCGCCGCTTCTTTGCCTCTTCATAAATGCGTTTAGCAAGAGACGGACTGGAGGTGGTCATGTCCACCAGAACCGTGCCGGGGTTCGCGTGACGGATGATTCCTTGGTCGTGCAGGTAGATCTCTTCCACATCTTTTGGATATCCGACCATGGTGATGACCGCATTTGCTTTTTCCACCAAATCCGCCAAGCTGTCGCGCCAGATGGCGCCAAGACCAATCACCTTGTCGGCTTTTGATTTGGTTCGGCTGTAGACATGTACGGTATAGCCCGAACGGATCAAATTGCTAACCATTCCATTCCCCATGACTCCTATACCTGCAAAACCAATGGTTACACTTCTCGAATCCAGCATTTGTGGTCCCCCTCATTCAGGTTGGTTCTCAGAGTGGATCCGTTGGGCACTTATTGTATTAAACCATTGCTTGAGGAAGGAACCAAGACATGCGTGTCGTTAAAGCTAACCGTGTTCGTGACGAATTCATTTGAAATCATCGAATTGACCGTTTGATCACCACCGTTCCACGTCGGATCAAGAAGTATCCAACTCGTGCCATTCCAAGCCTGCACCCACGCATGCGCATCTTGTGGATTTTTGGACAAGGCATTTGGAGTCGTCCAAGCGCTGTTGGCGAGGCCCCCTAAAAATTCTGTGGGGATGCCCACGGATTGCAAAAGTGAGGCGGTAAGTGATGCGTAATCTTGACAAACCCCCGATCCCGAGTTCAAAGCGGATAGATTGTCTTGATAATAGTAGTTCGTCGCGCTCTGAAGTTCCGCTTTATTGTATATGATAGACTCGCTGACGTAGTTTGAGATCGCCTCAACTGCCGTGTTGATGGATGGTGAATTTTCGAGCAGGGTGGCGGCGATCGCATTGAATTCAGGACTCATGTTGTAATCCCCTTGCGTGGAGGACAGCAGCGCCGCGCGCAGGACCGTGGGCGCAGCGCCGGAAACATTGACACTGTATGAGCTATTCGGAACGGTATACCCGGTACCTGTTTGATCTGACGCCGTTACAGTTTTCAGGAAGTTGGGGAATAAAGTGACCAGGACCAATCCCGTGAATGGCGACCGGACTAGCCCAGAAAACACGCCATTAACCACCGGCAATCGATAATCCCAAAAAGGCTGCGTTTTGTTGCTGCTGCTGTACAGGAGCACGGTGATCGACGACAACGGTCGCGTGGTGGTGCCGCTGACCGGAATCCAGCCACCCGCTGCCGCACCCTTCAAATATGTGAGTCCGGCATGCGTGCTCAGAGGGGCTGCCGGTAAGCCAATCGGAAGCGAAAGAACCCCTGTGTACTTTGTGGGCAAGGTAAAGGGTATGCTCGATAGTCGACTTTGCCCCACTGTGATTACCAGCGGAACGCTGTAGACTCCGTTGTATTTCGCCTGAACGGTGTAGATTCCCGGGGCGCTTGCGACAAAGTCCGCTTTAGCGATTTGCCGATTGTTGTTTCCCATCGTCCATTCCGAAGATCCAGATGTGATTGTAGCGTCTAAACTGTTGACATACCACGATGTATTTTGATCCACAACATCCGTAGCGTTCGTATAGGCGAATAGATACAGGGTTTGATTCGGTTGCACCTGGAGCAGGGTTGTTCCAATCCCCGTTGTGGCAGGATTGTTGGTTTGCGCCGACAAATAGAACGACTCTGAAGCGCGTCGCCAAAACCCACTGTCGTTCGTCGCAGCATTAGCAAGAGCCACGGTGGGAACCACCTGTCCATCGATAGTGAGCGGAGAGTTCGGTGTGGTTGCAGTCGTGTTCCCTGACGGGCTCGAGCCGCTGCTGGTTTGAGATGAACTCCCGGTTCCGGACGGGGCTTCGGTCAGGTTCCAGATCCCGTTTGCCCACGTGCTCGTCAAATTGATGTAACTCACCGCCTGCATGATATACCAAATAGGCATGAAGGTTGTATAAACGCCAGTGGTTGGATCTTCACGAACCAAAGTAGGTGCATTTTCCACACGAACCCCATTCACATCAATGCCTGTCAACCCATTTGCAGCTACAACTTGCGGGGTTACTGAAGTCGGTCCCGTGATGGTCCACTGATGTGTTGATCCGTTCCAGGTCGCGGAGATTCCAAGGTTTTTTAACGCTTGCATGATATACCAAATAGGCATATAGGTTGTGCCGTCATGTACAAAACTGTATGGATGCGACAGGGTTTGACCGTTGATGTCGATTTCACGCTGCGTCATCGTCGCCGCAGTCTGCGCAAAGGCCACCGAACACGGAGCAACCCCTAAAACGACCGACAATGCTACGCCAGTTGTCCACCTGCGTCTCTTCATCCATCTCCCTCGATTCATAGGATAGTATAATACAAGAGAAGGGTACAAAAATAGCCCCTCCTATACTAACGCGTCGGTTCCGTCTTCCTGTCTTCTCTACCCCTTTAATCGTTTGCGCAGATAGGCGAGTTTTTCCGTTTGAAAGGACGGGATGTACTCGTGACCGAAGTAGCGGTATACGCGAATCTCTTTTTCCGTTTGAAGATGATTGTAAACGGCAAATACGGTGGAAGGCGGCGTAATCTCATCCACCAACCCGATCGCCGTGAGTACGGGGCAGTGAATCCACCCGGCAAGATTCATGACGTCGTGATAGGACAGAGTCGCCATCGCCCGCTCTTCAACCGAGACGTCGCCATTGCGCCGAAAGAACTCGTTGATCTCCAAATACGGCCCCTTAGGGGCCACATCGACAGCGCGCCGAAAATGACTCAGATAGGGATACTCCGCCACGGCGACGCACGGGATGTCTGACAAGGCAGCGGCCGCAAGCGTCAGAGCCCCGCCTTGACTCCCTCCCGTCACGCCGATGCGGTCGCGACGCACTTCCGGCATCTCCGACAACACCTCGAGAGCCCGGATGGCGTCCATGTACACGCCTCGGTAATAATATGTCTCCTTGTGGAGAATTCCCTTAGTCATCCAGCCCGCGTAATGTCCCTCGGGGCTGATCATGGTATCCTCGCTGCCATATTGCCCGCGCGTCTGCATGCCGAATGTCGCGTATCCATGCAGCGCGAGGTTCACGATTTCATGAACGCCGCCGTCAAAACTATAATTATATCCGTGGTAAACGACCAGCCCGGGGTGCGGACCCGCACTTTCTGGCGCCGCGTACCAACCCCGAATGCGGGCACCTTGAAAACCCCGATACGAGAGTTCGTAGAGACGCACCCCATCGACCGGGTATTCCTGTTTGCGCACTTCGACGTCAAGCGGCTCCGCATGCGCCTCGCATTTGGTGTCCGCCCAAAAAGAGTCGAAATCATCTTGCCTGGTCAATTCCGGTCGATACGCCCGCAATTGGTCCAAGGACAAATCATAAGGTTGCGCCATCCAGGTTTTCCTCCCCCAAAATATTGCATCCGAGCGGACAATTCCGCAATCAGGACACATACCTGCTCCATTGTATCACGGGCGCGGGTCGTCACGATATGGCCCTCTTGCGACCGCTGCGGCAGAGATCCACCGCAGCAGATCGCCCATACCCCTGTGCAAGGATTGCGCCTTGTGCATGACAGGTATATTGTATAGCTAACCTAATCATTACTGTGGAGGTGAAAGTGACATGGGAATGCCGATGGAACGTGGCGGCGGAGGATCCGGGATGTGGGGGGCACACAGCTGGCAGATGCGGGAGCTGGCCAAGTCGGAGAAACTCGACTGGCTCATCTTGCGCCGGGCGCTCGTCGCATTTGTGCCTTATTGGGGGAACGCCATCCTCGTGTCGCTGGTTCTGCTCGCCACAGCGGCGGGTGGCGTCATCCCGGCCTACTTGACACAACGCATCATTGACGACGGAATCTTGCGCGGTCGACTCTCCGTGGTGATCGAACTGACACTGTTTCTCATCCTGGTCGCGGTGGGAACGGGGTTGCTCGGCGTGTTGCAGACATGGCTGAGCAACCTGATAGCCCAGGATGTCATGGCGGATTATCGGCTCCAGCTGTTTCGACACGTGGAGCGCCAATCGGTTGGTTTTTTTGCCACTCGCCAGTCGGGAGATTTGGTCTCGCGCGTAATGAATGACGTGGGCGCGATTCAAAGCGTCATCAACAACACATTGATCGGATTTGCTAGTAATATCTTGGTCATTCTCTTTACTGTTGTTTTTATGTTCAGTATGAATTGGCAACTGGCCGTGCTCGCCCTGGTCGTCGTTCCAGGATTTATCGTGCCCACGCAACGGGTCGGGCGCGCCCGTCAGAAACTCCAGGGGCGGATCCAAGAGCGGTTATCCACACTGACCGTCCAACTTACAGAGCAGTTCGGCGTGAGCGGGGCGCTGCTCACACGCATCTTCAATCGAGAGAAGCGGGAGACTGAGCGATTCGACGCGGACAACCGCGACCTGCGCAATCTGTATGTGCGCCAGAGTGTGGTGGGGCGCTGGCTCTTCATGTGGATTGGCATGTTTTCGTCGGTGGGACCCGCTCTGCTCTGGGGCTACGGGGGGTGGCTGGTGATTCATCACCAGATGGAACTGGGTGCCATTGTTGCCTTCACCTCGCTGATCAACCGACTCTACTCTCCCTTCAGTCAACTCGCACAGGTGCAGGTCAACCTGTTGTCGTCGATTGCGCTGTTTCGGCGTATCTTTGCGATTTTGGATATTGTGCCGGAGGTGGATGACGGGTCAACCGTATTGGCGCCAGGTAGCGTGCAGGGGCGGATCCGGATGGAAGGGTTATCCTTCACCTATCGCGCAGAGACTGCGGAGCCGTCGCTGGCGCTGTCCCACATCACACTGACAGCGGAGCCCGGACAAATGGTGGCCCTGGTTGGCCCGAGCGGCGCTGGCAAGACGACGCTCCTCCATCTTCTCCCGCGCTTTTCTGATCCACTGGAGGGCAGGCTGCTCCTCGACGATTACGATGCGAAGAGTCTCACGCTCGACTCCCTGCGGTCGCAAATGGGGTTGGTTCCCCAAGACCCATTTTTCTTCCACGACACCATTCGCCGGAACCTGTTGTTTGCCAAGGAAGAGGCCACGGATGAAGAACTTCAGAGCGCCTGTCAGGCGGCCCAGATTCACGACATGATCGTAAGCTTGCCACAAGGCTACGATACAGTGGTGGGCGAGCGCGGCTACCGACTCTCGGGCGGTGAACGGCAGCGCCTCGCCATCGCTCGTGTCTTACTGCGCGCGCCGCGAATCGTGCTGCTCGACGAAGCGACCAGCGCGCTTGATACGCTGGTGGAACGTCAGATTCAGGCTGCTTTGACTGCGCTTATGAAAGGGAGAACGGCAGTGGTGATCGCGCATCGCCTGTCTACCATACTGGCCGCCGACCTCATCGTGGTGCTTGAGCATGGTGAGATCGTGGCGCAGGGGCGTCATGAGGATTTGCTGGCGACGTGCGGCCTGTACAGACAACTCTACGAGGCGCAGTTTTCCCAAGACGGGCAAACCGGCGGTCTCGCCGCCGATCGGAACGCCGTTCAACGCGATCAACGCAATCAACGCGATCACGAGGAAGTGACCTCAATTGGCTTCTGAAAAGGAGACGCAGAATATAGCGGAAGCAGTGGAGACGTTCATGAGCGCATTTTGGCGCATCAACCGTCATCTTCGCTCCGGCGCGCTGCAGCAGAATGAACAGCAGATCACACGCGTGCAGTGGATGATTTTGCGTTATCTGAAACGCATCGAACATTGCACCATCGGCCAATTGGCGGAGCGCATGAATGTGCGCCCGAGCACGATGTCGCAAATGCTTGATCGACTCGAAAGAGAACACTGGGTCACGCGTTCGCAAGCGCCAGACGACTCCAGGGTCCGTCTGGTTCAACTGACCGAGCCAGGGTTGTCGTTCGTTCACTCTGTGGAAGCGGTCTGGCAGGAGCGACTCGTGGCGCCTCTTTCGACTTTGACCCAGTATGAACAGACGACGCTGGTGGAGTTGCTCCACAAATTGGCGGACGCCGCCACGATTGACCAATGAGCTGCCGTGAACCATTTTGCCAGAAATGCGGGAATAGCTTTTGCATAAGATGCCGATGGTAAGAAAGCGTTTTCATGAATCCCGCCTCATACCATCAAAAATTGCACGAAGAGAGCAGGGCTCCGTTTCATACGGCTTGCCTGCCCCCTCTTCGGGCGCTTGTTATGAGTTCCTCCCAGTCGGAATCGCCCTCATGTTCTAGCTCGTCTCTACCCCGTCACTCCCGCCAAATGGTACGCCTGCGGCGATTTCCCGGGATAGTGATCTTTTTTGGGTTCGCTGGTCTGTGGACGAATCGCCTGACAGACGTTGCGCACGATCAAGCTCGCAGAAGTCATTACGATCGGGCCGGCGGGAATGATAGCGGAAAAGATGGCGGCAATGGTGAACAATACGACAAACCAGGCGGAAAACGTTTTCAACGCAAGCATCATAACGACGTTGTTGCCGTTGATGCTCTTGGAGGATCCAAGGATGATCACGGCGGCGAAACCAGCGGCAACTTGTCTCCAGCCTGCAACGTTTCTTCGCTGATCAGACGCTTGATCTCTTCCATGACAGCGACCCGCAAATTGTCGCTTCGCACTATTCGTTGAAACATATGACGCGCGCCTCCCAAACCAGATCACATGGCGATGTCCTGCAATCACAAATCTCCCCGGCCCCTTGCACAGCCACGCTTCTTATCGCACCGTTCGCAAGGGACCGGGAAGTCCTCAACTTACGCTCTGCGATACAGTTTCGTCAAGATAAACTCGCGATGACCCAATGCCTCGGCACACGTCAGTCGGCCATTGACCGTGCGCTCCATCAGGGCGAGCAGCCCAATTCCCGCTTCCGAAAGCGTGAGATCGCGCGACAACAATCCCGTTACTTGACTTCCTCCCCCGCGTAAACGCGGAGGATTCCTTCCTGCCATCAGGGGTCTTGTTGCACCCCTTGGATCGACTCTTCACTCCCTTGCGGGTCAGAACCGACTCTTCCACTGTTACGCGGGCGAACAGGCGATCTGGGCCAGCCCGGCCCTTAAAACATTCATTGCACCTACCGTATCCGCATTGGCTTTGAAGCCGCATTTCTCGCACCGAAACTCCGATTGCGACAATCGGTTGGCCTTGCTGGTGTGGCCGCACTCTGGAACCGGGCAGGTGAGACTCGTATAAGGAGCCGGAACTTCCTCCAGCCGTCCACCCGACCAATCCAGCTTATATGTCAAGAATGCCTGAAACATCGACCACCCTTGGTCCAAAATGGCCTTATTCAGACCGCTTTTGGCCCGTACATTGCGACCCGGATTTTCCTTCGTGCCCTTCGCCGATTTGGTCATGTTCCTCACACTCAGGTTCTCCACAAACACCATCGCGTGGGTTTGGCTGATGGTTGTGGATGCCTTGTGCAAGAAATCCCGGCGGGCATTGGCGATGTGGGCGTGCAATCGCCCGATCCGGCCCACCTGCTTGTGCCAGCGTTTCGAGAACTTCTTCATGCGTGAGAGCTTGCGCATCTCCCAAGCCACTTTCTCTTCATAGCGGCGAAACCAGCCCGGTGCATCGAGGAAGCTTCCGTCGGATAATGCCAAGAGATGAACAACGCCGCGGTCAATGCCAACTTCTGATGAGGATGGGTGAACGACTGGATCGGGAACCTCGATTTCCGTTTGAAATGAGATGTACCAGTGACCCGCGCGCCAGGTTACCGTCGCGTTCTTGATGGTTCCGTCAACATCTCGCGACTGGCGAAACTTGACCCAGCCAACCTTGGGCACAAACACCTTCGGGAAGACGTTTCGACCGTCTTGATCTTTCGTCGTCAAATTGAGTTTGATCTGCTTGGCGTCCGGGTAGCGAAGACCGGCCTCGTCCCGATTCTTTTTCTTGAAGGTCGGGAACTGCGCCGGGTTGGAGGGATCGAAAGCCGCCGTGATTGACTGCATGAGAAACTTGAGCGTCCATTGCAGCGGATGCTCAGGAGCGACAGCCAAAAACCCGTACTCTTCACTATGCCGCCAAAGCGTCAGTAGTTTCGCCAATTCTCCATACGACAATAAGGGATAGCCCGCTTTCAGCCGTTCCTTTTGTAGCGCAAGGGCTTTGTTCCATACAAAGCGCATGCACCCTAGATATCGCGAGAACTTGCGAGCCTGCTCATCCGTAGGCTCCAGGCGAAAGCGGAACGCCTTGAGAATCTTCATAGGTCTATGATACTCTTGGTCTATGAAACCGTCAAATGATATCCGATCCGGAAGACACTGTGTATTTAATCTGCATGTTCACTTGGTCTTTGTCACCAAGTACCGACGCGGCGTGTTTACCAAAGCCATTCTGGACGACTTGCGCCCGGTCCTGGCTTCCGTCTGCAACGATTTTGAAGCTGAGTTGGTGGAGTTCGACGGAGAAGATGACCATGTGCATTTGTTGGTCAATTATCCGCCCAAGGTAGCGATTTCCACTTTGGTCAACAGCCTGAAGGGTGTTTCCAGTCGCCTGATTCGGCAAAAGAACTATCCGGAAATCCGTCAGAAACTATGGGGCGGACATCTTTGGTCCCCCAGTTACTTTGCCGGGAGTTGCGGCGGCGCGCCGCTGTCGATTATCCGGCAGTATGTTGAGAGCCAAAGAACACCGCAGTGACGCGCCTAACCTCTCCCTGAAGCAAGAGGTTTGCGGCGCTAAAGCCGGATCAAAGTCGATGTGCTCAGACATCGTGCTTGCTATAAGTGGATTGGCCGTAATCTTAATGACTGGAACAATCGGATTGCCCACGATGTTCCCTTGACCAGTGGGAAAAAGTGCACGACTGCGCCCGCAGCGGCCATCAGTGTAATAAATTCTCCGGCGGCAGAAGAAGAGTCCATAAAGTTCAATCCGCCGGCAATGTTCCCCTACGTCGGTTGCGAACCCAACAAATCGACACCCTGCAACTGAATTTCCCGGATGTAATTCTCCTGGCAACAAGAACCTCTTCCGCGGCAGCCTTGAATACTGGGTGGAAGTGGGTGTTTTCTGGGGATGAATAGGATGGAAGTAGTGGTTTAGGCATTGAACAGGACCTCCGCCGATCTGTTTGCTTCTAGTCTTACGCTGTCGTGGACGGCCCCATTATCGATCAGGTCCCTTGCCACGGCAGAAAGAGATTTGATCTTTCTGATGGAGAGCCGTCTCCAGTCAGGCACCCTTGCCTGCTTATATTCGTACAGTTGCAACTTCAACAGACCGTTCCCCTGGTTTCGGGATGAGGCCACAAGGCTGTCGAGATAAGAGTCACTATTGAGCAGCAACCAGGCTGCTTCCGCCGGAAATCCACCAATAGGCGTTGATACATAAAAGTTATCCGCGATGGCGACGTTCTCCTGATTCCAAAGATGGCGCGGAGCATTCCGTATGTAGTAATTAAATGCAATCGGACCCTTTACGCTCTTGACGGAGATTTTTGTGGGATCCACGTTGTGCGCGCCTGCCCGTTCTCTTAGCCACCGTTTCACCTCTGGGTCTTGCGGTGTGTCAGCCAGGTACGCGCGCTCGTCTGGGTTAATCACAAGACCGGAGAGCTTTGCCTGTTTGACGAAGAAAGGTTCCGATCGGTCGTAGTAAGGGTCTGTCTGTGAAGCAAGAAAAACCTTTCGGAGAGGCAGGCTCGTTCCCCGGCGGATAGTCAGCAATTGGCCCAGCGCAACAAATCCATCGTCGGCGCGATCCGGTTGCTGGCATTCCCTTGGAAGCGCGTGTTCTCTCTTACGGTACAGGAGTATTTGCGCGTCAACCAAAACCTCCTGAAAAGGAGCTTGTACGGGCCAGGAAGATAGCAACTCTGCGTGGCGAGCCATCAGCTCCAATGTTCTCTTCCCGTAACCAGACTGCGTGATCGCATCGTAGACTATCGCGCACAAAACGCCGCCAGGCGCCAAATCAACCAACCCTTTTAGCAGGAAGAGCGCAAACAGGTTTGCCCTTCTATCCAGGTCGCTTTCCAGCATCTTGGTCAAATACTGATGGTATATATCTTTCTTATTCTGAGGGATTGCCTCTTGCCGAATGTAGGGCGGATTCATGATAACGAGGTCAAACACCCCGGAGAGAGACTGGTCTAACAAATAATCTCTCATTCTAACCTCGCCGAAGAGGCCAAGGGCATGATTGATCTCTGCAGTAAGCTGTGCCATCCGCTCATCAACGTCATAACAAATCAGTTCCAAGCCATTCGCCCCGGCTTTATTCAAGGACCTTGAGAATGTGGCGGGGCCGCATGATGGGTCAAGGACCTTTCTGGCGTCAGGTTTAAATGATAAGGCTTTTTGCGCCATCTCCAGCGCAATGTTTTCTGGAGTCCAGACCTGGCCCAGGGCTGAGTTGAGAGCGAGTTGGGATTGTGTCATACAAACAACCCTCTTAAAGACTCGGCGAGAGCTTGCGCCATCAGAGGCGGCACAGCGTTTCCAATCTGCATGTGCAAGCTTCGCTGGTTGCTGTAATAGGGGCTGAAATGATCAGGGAACGACTGCAACCGCAAAGCCTCTCGAACGGTGATGAGACGTTCTTCTTGATGGTGATAATTTGCGCCTACATTTGGACGATTGAAATAAGTGTTGATGGTGTACGCCGGCCTGTCCGGATGGAGTCGGCCATAAGTGGTTGTTCTGCCGCCTGTGGCCTTGAACGATAAAATGCGTTTGGTGGCCACCGAGTCCGGTATATTCGTATAGTTTCCGCCCGGTGGAATGTGTCTGACAAATTCACGGTCCAGCAATGACATAGTCGGCATCGCTTGCAGCGTGACGGCAGTTTGACCCGATCTGCGCATGAGTCGTGAGTAGGCGGAATGGGGCGCCGTCAAATAGGCGGCGGATGCTTTACTCCCCTTGGCCAAGGGAGCAGGCAAGTCATCAAGGGCTTCAGCCACAGAAATCGGCTTCCGCAACTCCGAGTCACCCAGTAACTGGGCGAACGTAACCGAGTCAATAAGACTGAACACCCTCCGTGGAAAACGATGCCCCACCATCAGGACCCGCTGTCGTTTCTGTGGCACGAAGAAATCGGTGGCAACGAGTCTTAGAATCGTAACTTCATATCCTAATCGTGTGAATTGTTCGGCGAGGTGAATGGGGAGTCGTTGGCCATCGATTTTTGACGCCATAAGTCCCGGAACATTCTCCATGACGAACGCTTGCGGCATTACACGTTCAATAGCTTGCTCAAAAGCGAATACCAGCTTGGCGCGAGGATCGTCTTCCAGCCGCTTCCCAACCAAGGAAAATGCCTGACAAGGCGGCCCGCCCACAATGACTTCAACTTGCGGTATTTGCTCAAGATGATCCCAAATATCGCCGACGACAACATCATGCCCAATCAGTTGCGCGTAGGATTTGGCTGCATCTGCCGACCATTCATTGGCCCATCCAATCTCGTAACCTGTTGCCTGAAATCCAAAGTCCAGCCCGCCGCAACCCACAAATAGACCGGCCACAGAAGGTTTTACATATTCACTCACTCTACACTCCACACTCCATTCGGTTATTGGAGTAAAGGCTCATCCTGTTTGGCCGCGCATCTGCTCGCGCGTTTGGATGTATTCGTGTCTGATCCTTTTACAAGCTATAGGTCTAGCGCTTCCGTCATGGACAGACTCCAGTCATCCGCGATGGCGTATTGATTTTTGCCCAGGCCCTTTGCAACATATAGTGCTTGATCCGCTCTCGTCAACAGGGTGTCTACGGTTGTTCCGTGTATCGGGTGTACACTGATTCCGATACTGCCCGTCAGTAGAAACTCCTCTTCATTCAACAGTAGGCTTGTCTGAAATGCGTCCAAAATGGCATGCGCGACGTCTGAGACATCCTTTACTACGCTAACGGAGGGAACAACAATGACGAATTCATCTCCTGCAAGACGCGCCACAAATCCAAATGGACCCACCGTTTCCGTAAGGAGCACCGCAACGGCCTGGAGAAGCTGATCTCCCACGGCATGTCCGCTCGTATCGTTCACCTGCTTGAATCCATCGAGATCAAGCATGATCAGCGCAGTCATACTATCACTCGGGCGCGAACCGTCTATCGATTTCGCCAGTTTCTCGGAGAAGGCCAAACGGTTCGGCAGTCCCGTCAGTAAGTCGTGATATGCCATATAGTGGATGAATGACTCCGCTTGTTTACGCCGACTGACTTCACGGGCGACGATCACGATAGAGGTTACACTATCGCCTTGAACAATAGGGTTTCCACGAATTTCGGTCATAAGCCACAAACCATCACGATTTTTGTACCGAATCTCGACAGGCTCCTCATACACTTCCTGCCGAAGGAGTTCCATCATCCGCTCCTGGACAAATGCCGCGTCTTCCGGGTGCACTAAGTCAACCGCGCGCTTACCCAGCACTTCGGAAACCGGAATTCCAAATATCTTTTCGTGGGATGGGGATGCGTACCGTATCACTCCATGCGTGTCGAGAACCGCGATAAAGTCAGAGATATTTTCTTCGATGAGTTGTAGTGTCTCGCCTTTCGACAGTAATGCTGCCGGTACATCCGGTTTCCTCAAAATGACGTAGACAGCGCGCACGGTATCTTCGTCCACGACCGGAATATACGTCACATGCCAACGAACCGCGTCAGGTCCAGCGACCAGCGTCAGTCTTTCTGTTGTCTGCTTGACCTGCCGCGCACTCTGCAGCGCCCGTTCCACCGACGCAAGATCCACGGGTGAGATAAGGGAGAAAAAGAAACCTATCTGAATTTCGTCAATCGGGATACGGAACAGCGAGCGACCCGCTGGATTGACATCCAGACAGTGCCCTGCCAGGTCCAGCAGAAAGATCGGCTCTTCACTGCATTCAAACAACGCTCGCTCATACGGGTAATCTTCTCGTTCCAAGTAGTTCACCGACCGCCTCTCGCTCCGTTGCATCTCTGTTTATGGTGTATCAGATTCTCCAGAAGCGCGCAAGTAGTCTAATTTTCTGCGTTTATCGGTGTCATATATGGAGAAACACGAGGGGTGACGACACCCCCTCTCTTACGTGAACCAAGGCCAAGCCAGCTCGAGGTAGAAAATTGTAACTCGGGTAATCAGAAGGTGCTATCCCGAAAAATCGCCAACCTTCCCTGATGCCCTGAGACAATCAATTCTGCAGGTCATCTATTTTGCAGTTTTCTTCGTTCGGGAGGGTATTTATTCTTTTATTGGGTTCTGAAACATGATTGTTCCCCAATGTGCCTTCACCGTGGCATCCAACTCACATTTTCGTGTAGGCGCTCTCTACCTCCGAGAACGTTGGCAGAGATGGCACAGCGCCCAATCTTGTGGCTGCCAGCGCCCCTGCCACACACGCGTATCGGCTCGCCGCTTCCAGCGACTCACCCTTTAGCAATCTCGTCGCCAGCACACCATTGAACGCATCACCTGCTGCAGTGGGATCGATGGCGTTTACCTTGTGAGCAGCAATCCAGACACTGGAGTCTGTGGTAGAAATCATGGCTCCCTGATCGCCCATGGTAGCGATCAGCGTTTGTAGTGACGGATACCGCTGCAGAACCCTCCTGGATGCCGCCCTTATATCGTCTGTCGAGCCGACCCTGTTCCCAACCATCATCTCCAGTTCCGTTTGATTCGGCGTGAGTATCGTCACATGCCTCATTAACTCATCGTCCAACGATCGAAATGGAGCCGGGTCCAGAATCACCGTTCCACCTCGTTCAGCAACTATGCTCGCCGCCAACCTTGCTGCGTGATCCGGTATCTCCAACTGCAACAGCAGAATCCTTGCCGACTCAAGCGCCGGGCGCGCCTGCAAAATATGGTCTGCACTCAGTGCCATATTTGCTCTGGGCAGCAACACGATGGCGTTCTCCCCATTTGGAAATACAAATGGGATTCCCACCCCACTGCCCTCAGCGACTGCTGTGAAGACCAGTTCGTCAGATAGTTCCTCGGCCCGAATGGCTTCCCTGAGCGTATGACCAAATACATCGTCACCCACTTGACCAACACACGTCACACCAACACCCTGACGGGCGATCGCAATGGCCTGATTCAGACCCTTCCCGCCAGGGAACAGGTCAAGTTGCTCTCCGAACATGGTCTCGCCCGGACTGGGCCATCTCGGCACCTGTATTACGATATCCGCAATCAGACTCCCCACCACGGCAATCGGATTATAAAGCATCCACTACGGAACCCCCACTCTGACGAGCCCATTGGCATAGGGTGACATGTCATCGGAACGCACCATTGTCTTTCCCAAAAGGCTCATTTTTTTGCATTCTCTATGAGGCCTAAACTCAATAATGTTTGCCCTAACGCCCCTCCTGGATGTGAGCGAAAAAACTGTTCCTGCGAGAACCCTTTACGCCGAGACAACGTGATTGCAACGATGTCACCCAACACCAGCATTATTGTGGTAGAATTTGTTGGCGCCAATCCCCAGAGATCTGATTCCGATACTTTTGGCAACAATAGTAACCGATCAGCCATCTGTGCCAATTCCGATGAGGGATTGGATGTCATGGCAATGACCATTCCGGCAAATGACCGGGCATGTCTTGCCATGGACACAATCTCAGGAGATGTTCCAGAGTTGGAGATAGCGATCAGAAGATCTGAAGAACTGATCATACCCAAGTCTCCGTGGAGCGCCTCGGCCGCATGAACAAAGAATGCGGGCGTTCCTGTCGACGCCAAAGTGGCCGCAATTTTTCTGCCAATGTGGCCTGATTTCCCAAGTCCTGAGACGATCACTTTGCCAGTGCACGATTCCAACAGTTCGATGACGCCGACAAAGTGATCATCCAACACCTCTGTCACTTTCGTTACTGCCTGAAGTTGTGAGTCAAGAATCTCGCGAGCCATGGATTTAATCATAGAGCGATTCCCCCAACTGAATCACTTCACAAGTTTTGCCTTCATCCAAAAGACGTTGTAGGGACCCCACATTGACAGGGTGAAATAGATGTACTCACCATTTTTATCCATGTACCTCGGGTTCATAAAGGGGCCGTAAAGCCCTGGGTAGTGCTCCTGAGTCGCCACGGTGATCGCCTTTCCCCAAGGTCCCCACTCCGTGATTCCTTCGCGCATGACCACATTGCCCCGCCCCTGCAGATACATCATGATCCACCGCTGGAGATACGGATCCCAGATGACCGACAGTTCCCCGACAGGATTGTTCACGATCTTCACCGCGCGACTCATCCGATGCGACCAGAGCGGTTGCCCGTTTTCATTCGTTCCGGCAAAATATCGATATTTGGCAATGTCCTGGATGTCTCTTGCATTCACCCGCATCAGTTTCACGCCGCCAAACCGCCCTGCGGGAATGCCCCAAAAGTAAATTTCCGTCAGGTGGTCGTTGACCTTCACTTTGTAGGCGCTGACTTGGATGAAATTACTGTTGCCCGGCCATTTGGCACCTTTGATGAACTGCCATGTTTGACCGCTGTCCACCGATTTGGCGATCCCCGAATAATTGGCGCTCCACACGCCGGGAGGACCGAAATGTCTGACCGACATGTAATAGAGATACAACGTTTTCCCCACGCTCACCCCGTTCGTCGGGATCTTTGTGATCTCCACATTGTCCACCTTCAAAGACGGCAACAATTCTTTCGCATCGCCCCGACCGTCAGTGATCCATCCGGCAAACTTCAACCCATGGGAAGGGTTCCTGGTAGTAGTAAACGCCATCGTGTTGGATCTCCAGTCCTGACCCCCGCCGCCCGTCATGCCGGGGGAACGAAGGCCGAACGTGTCCCCGAAAACGAGGTACGTTTTATCTCCCTGATTAAACATCGAACCGAGATCTGCTCCATACACATCGTACCGCTCGGTCTTGTTGATCGAGTCTGCCCCGGTCAATTGCGCGATTTTTTGCACGTCGACCACTTTTTTTAACACGAATGGAACGTGTTTGCCCGCAGTCAACCTGACGGACAACACGCTGTCGGAATCTGCAAAGGAAGCGACACTCAGGACGGAGATCAGCGAACCGACAAGCAATTTTTGCAGCAAAATCATGCCCACCCCCTTTAATTGTCAAAGCAAGCATTGAAATCCTGGGTGTTGAAAGGCAGTATATCCGGTAACGGCAAGCGCTGGTCCACCGGCAGAATCAGTGGATGGTCCTTATGCGGTTCCGTTTGATACCAGTAGGCGGTGCTGGAGTAGTCATCACTTCGGTGGTTGTTGTGGCCGTGCTCGATCGTCACTCGAATGGACTTTTCAAACATGATCGGATCTTCGATATGGAATCGGTAGACACTTATCTTTCCAGACCAGTTCGGCCCGCCTCCGAGCACGATGCCGTGATACGGAGAGCAATATTCCTGCTGCGGACACCAGGCGGTGTTAAAGTAATCTTCCATCCCCGTTCCATGGAGAGAGGGAGGCCAGGATTCTCCATCGATAAAGATCATGTCGTCCCCCTCGCCATACCAATTCCATTCCCTTGTGGCACGCAGGTTGTGAATGTTAAGATTGCACCCTACATAATGCCCTTTTCCCACCGCATCAAGCAGCACATAGTTCTGGTCGCCCGTTCTGTTTTCGCCGCCAAACTCATATAGGGCATTGGAGATGTTGTCAGGAATGCCCTTCGTAATCTCCCTGCGCCAAATCGCATGAAAACGGAGCGGAGTCTCCGACTCTATATCATACAGTTCATAGTCGACGTAAAAATACAGTTTGATAGGCCTCTCCGCGTTGCACTCGATTTGAATTCGGGCGGAAAAACCAAACGGCATCGCAAAGAACGAATTTAACGCCTGCCCGTTCTCCGGGCTCATCGCCAGAGGGGCTGACCAGTAATTTTTCGTGATGCCGTGCCCCATGCCGAAGAAATCGCCGATTGGCGCTTGCACGCTTGGGTTTTTCTCGCCATCCCAGAACATGCGGAGCACCACTTTCCGATAGAGCGCCTGTTCCATTTCTCGTTCCTTCGAAGCCATGGTGATCCAGATGTGCGTAATGCATCCGGACCCGGCGATGTTGCAAATATCCATCGCCTGACCGGGCATCAGTTCTTTGTAGTCTTTGTTCCCTCCCGTTTTATCGTAGGATGACTCCCTCTTGCTCCTGTGGTTTCTAACATGGCACAAGTTTCTCAGTGATGTCCCCGTCATGCTGATCGATCTCCTCCAACGATGCTTGTGATTTCAAACTGGTCCATCGTCACCCGTAGATTGCAACATTCACCTCCTCGCAAAACCGGAACCAGACTCACTTGCCGCCTGTCATCTTTATCCCTTCCACCAGTTTCCTCTGGAAAAGGGCGAATAGGATCAGGGTTGGAACAATGGCGAGCGTGGTTCCAGCCATGACCAGATTCCATTGCGTGCTGTGGTCCGTCGAAAAAGAGGAAATACCCAGCGATATCACCCAGTTTTTCTGTGACTGCAGGAGAATTAAAGGCCACAGATAACTGTTCCAGTTGGCCAGAAAGATGAAAATCGCAAGCGCATAGAGAATCGGCCGCGACAGCGGGAGCGCAATTCTGAAGAAAATTCCCAGTATTGACAGCCCGTCTATCTTACCAGCATCCTCCAGCTCACGAGGAAGTCCCATAAAAAACTGTCGGCACAGAAAAACACTGAAGGCCCCGAACAAACTGGGAACAATCAACCCCCACAGGGAGTCCACCCAGCCGAAGGACTTTACAATCAAAAACAGAGGGATCATGATGACCGAAAACGGAATCATCATAGTGGAGAGAATACCGATGAGGATCGCGCGGCGGCCCGGAAAATCCAAGCGGGCAAGAGCATATCCCGCCATCGCTGCGATGAGCAACGCCACAATGGTTACGCTTCCCGCGTATACCAAGGTGTTCCACATATAATGCAAAAACGGCGTGGAATTTATTATTTCAATGTAGTTATTCAGAGTGGGATGCTTGGGAAACAGAGAACCAGAGAAATTCGACGCTTCCTTCGCGTTCTTGAAGCCCCCCATGATGTTCCAAAGGACTGGAAATATCGTGCTGACGGACAAAAGAATCGCCGGGATGTAGAGCCAGTAATTCCGTTTCATCGTCGCCGTGCACCTCCTACTCTTCATCGATTCGCAGGAATTTCACTTGCAGAAGGGTAAACACCAGAATGATCATGAATAATATGAATGATAATGCTGCTGCGTAACCGAAATTGTACTGCTCAAAAGACTGTTGAAAGATATACAGCACAACGAGCGTTGTGGAGTTTGCGGGACCTCCACCCGTCATCAACATGATTTGGTCAAACACTTGAAACGAGCCAATGATGGACACGATGAGCACAAAGATGTTGGTGTGCCTCAAGTTCGGGAGTGTGATGAACCAGAAAGACTGCCAACTGCTTGCACCGTCGATTTTTGCCGCCTCGTAGTATTGCTTCGGAATGTCCTGCAATCCCGCAAGAAAAATGATCATAAAGTAACCCATACCCAGCCAAACACTTACAATGACAACTGAGACGAGGGCGACATGAGTGGAACTGAGCCAATGCACAGGATCAATCCCGAATTTCTCCAAGTATCGGTTGATGAGGCCATTCCGATCACTGTATACCAGTGTCCATATAATTCCAGATATAGCCGGAGACATTACGACGGGGAGGAAGAACATGGTTCGAAATACGCCGCTCAAATGCGGAACGGACTTGACAATAAGGGCTAGAATCAGAGACATGACAAATAAACTTGGCACAAATATCACGGTATACAGAAACGTTCTCTCAAGTGCCTGCAGCCAATCTGTATCCTGGAACGATGAAACATAATTTTGCAAGCCAACCCAGGGCATCTGTAAAGACAAAGCGTTCCATCGGTGCAGGCTCACCCAAAAGGCATATATCATGGGAAACACCACGAAAGTGACCAAACCCAAAACAGCTGGAGCCAGCAAAGCGTACGCGGCCAAAGCCTCTCGTGTCCTGCGCTTCAACCCTCTCGTATTCTCTCGTTGGACGGGTGGGGAGTCACTCCCTGCCAGCCCAAGTTTGAACCACGCCATTGCCGGGAACCTCCTCCAACGTGAAGGGCGCACAACGACAGGCGCCCTTCACAGAACTCAAAGTGAGCAACTCAGCCGTTGTTCAGTGCGTTTTGACATGCCTGTTTCAACTTCTGCATGATTTGACTGATCGGTTCATTCGTAAATTCAGCCGCCTGAATGGCATCTCCAACCGCCTTGACGACTCCCGCGTTCCACTCGGGTTCCATGCCGGCCACCGGCAGAACCTGATCAGTTACCACCTTGTTCACACCGGTCTGGTAGAAATTTTTCATGGCTGTGACCACAGATTTACGTGGCGGCCAGTTGTCTTCAGCTTTCAGCCAAGCAGTGTAGCGGTTGGGGTTCTCATTCGTCATCCAATTCATCACGTTGCCGGCGGCGATGGGATCCTTGCCTCGAGAATTGATCATCCACATCCAACCACCTGCATCGCTGGATGATTTCATACCCAATTTCGGAACTGGGTAGGGCACGATTCCATATTTCACTTTCGGATAATTCTGTGCCAAAAATGGGATGGCCCACGTACCGCTTATCGC
The DNA here is from genome assembly GCA_021805735.1 of Bacillota bacterium. Taxonomy (GTDB): domain Bacteria; phylum Bacillota; class Bacilli; order Alicyclobacillales; family SLC66; genus JAKADD01. The sequence continues at coordinate 7,439 of JAJZEE010000040.1, read as the reverse complement.
CATGGCAACCTTGTTCTGTCCGAACGACGTCAGATCGAATCCGCCTGTGGCGAGGTTTCTTGGCGCCACACCGGATTGCATAATGTTACGCTCGAGTTGCAGGGCGTTCGCCGTCGCTTGGTTGACCGCCACCTTCTTGCCGTTGTCCGAGATGATATTTCCACCTTGCATCCAGACCCACGGATACCACTCAAAATTTTGATACCCACCCTCATGAGTCTCTATCTGCAATCCGTACCTATTTTTCGTTGTGAGCTTCTTGGCGTCAGAAAGCATTTGCGACCACGTCTTGGGAGGTTGCAGGTGTGATTGGGCAAACATTGCTTTGTTATAATAGAGAACCATGAGTTGAAGGGTCTTGGGGAACGCGTAAAAATGACCGTTAGTTTCAACAGATTTCAGTACATTCGGATAGTAATCACTCTTGTTCTTGTCCAGCCACCGATCGACGGGATACGCAATGCCGCTGGATACGTATTGTTGATAGTCTGCAGCGGACATGTAAATGATGTCCGGTCCCGCACCTGATGCAATTGCTGTAGCCACCTTCGCAAAGTAGGTGTTCGTATCGTTGGTCACCGCGGTTACTTTCACCTGGATGTTCGGATGCAGGACATTCCACTCCTTGGCCAACTGTTCAATGGCAGGTGTGGACGCGGCGTTGAGCATCCATAGATTGATCGTCTCTTTCGCGGAACTTGCTTGAGCATTTACTCCGGGAAATACAGATCCGAATGACATAGCCAGTGCAAAAACCACAGGCGCCGCTGATTTAAAACTCATTTTCACTCTCTTCATACTGAAGCCCCCCTCCTCTATTTACGCCGCTTCAAAACCCCCATCATCAGTCCTTTGGTCACCCGTTTTCCAGAAACTCCGAATCACGCATTCGCTTATCCCGCCACCTCCACTTTGAGAGTATAAGAATCACATCATCGATGCCTTTTATATCTGCATTGTAAGCCTTTTCAGAATAAAGTATTTAGCATAAGCAGACGAAGATTTAACCAAAATTGCTTTCATCACAGCGTCTCTTCTGGTACAGTTTTATATCAGATTAAAGTCAGGAGGAATGGCTGTGGATTTGAACACGCTGTCGCCATATATCCGCGTTGCTTGGGATAGTGTCATCTATCCTCCGGTGAACATTTCTGAACGCGTCATTTTTGATTATGAATTGCTGTATGTGAAGGATGGTGAAATTGAAGTGAAGGTAGAGGACCGTGTGTATCATGGTATACCGGGGGATATATTCCTGTTCAAGCCCATGGAGACACATTCCATTTATCTGCAGAACAACAAGCCGTTATATCAACCTCATCTTCATTTCGACCTCTACTATTTGCCTGACAGCCCAGTGGTGAAAGTTTCCTATAAACCGCTTGAAGCGATGACAGTACAGGAAACACAACTGTTCCGAGAAGATGTAACCCAATACATGATGAATCCGTTGCCGAATCATATTCGTCTGAATAAACCGGTGATCATTGAAAAACTGATCTACGATATCATCCTTGAATTCGACAGAAAATTCCCCTTTTACGAAACTGCCGCCAAAGGACTCTTCATTCAATTGTGGACTCAATTACTGAGAGAAAACCATTGGCTGAGCAACCCCCACCTATTACCCAATTTGGAACAGTTGGACCGCATTAAGAATTATATCAGTCATCACACGGAACAGGACGTCACGCTCGACGAACTATCCTCTCTCGCAAATCTAAGCAAATATTACTTGTGCAGACTGTTTAAACAGGCATTCGGGATGACGCCAATTCAATATCACATGGTGATTCGCCTGGAAAAAGCGAAGCAAATGATACAGTTTACCAATTTGCCATTGTCTACTATCGCGGAAAAACTCGGTTTTCAGAGCATCCATTCTTTCAGTCGAGCTTTTCACAAACTGGAAGGTGTACCTCCATCTTTTTATAGAAAGAGGCATTAGAAGCCTCGTCGCCGTTTGCTTTGGCAACGGGGACGAGGCTGAAGGACTGCCAACTATACGGGGAAAAACTGAATACGCAATCATGATGTCTAGCAGGAATGCTTAGGTTGGAACGCCGGCCTCCATCCAGCTTCTTTTAATGGTTGACAGCAGCGCTTGTACTTGTGCCCGCTGCCGCAGGGACACAGATCGTTTCTGCCCACATCCCGCACCCGACCGCTTTGTTCTTCGAAAAGACGTTTGCGCAACCCCAGAGCCAACCGCTGCATACGCTCTTCCGCATACGAGTAGAAACGTTGATACGCCGCGCAAAAATAATCTGGCGCCACTTCCCCGCCCCCGCCGTATACGCGGTTGCGCGGACAGCCCCCGTGACAGACGCTCTTCCACTGGCACGTCTGACAGGCCGCAGGAAGTGTCGGCTTCAGACTCGCAAAACGACGCATCGCAGGACTCGCGAGAAGCTCTGCGATGGACTGTTCTCCCACATTCCCCAATCGCCAATCCGCATCCATATAGAAATCGCACGGATAGGCGTCGCCGTTTTGCTCCAGGACCAGCGTTTGCCCACAGGTCTTCGACAACACGCAAAATCCCGGATCGCGATTCATGTACAGAGCCAGAACACTGTCAAACATGCGGATTGAGAAACGCGGGTACTCCTCGTCGTACCAATATTCAAACGCCTCGCACAGAAAATCCCCGTACTCGTCGGGCGTGATCTCGTAGGATCCACTCTGCTGGACCTCCTGTGCAGAAAAGGCCATGGAGGGAATGAATTGAACCCACCGGAAGTCATTGTTCCGATAAAAATCCATCAATTCGGGTACACGACGCACGTTGCCGGGATGGATGACAGTGAGAACATTATACTCGACCTGGCGCCGATTGAGATGGGCCACGCCGCGCATGACGCGATCAAACGAGCCGACCCCAGAGTGCGTCACTCGCCGCGCATCGTGAATAGACTTTGGACCGTCAATGCTCACGCCGACCAGAAAGTTGTACTGTTTAAAAAACCGCGCCCACTCCTCGGTGATGAGCGTGCCATTGGTCTGCACCGCATTGCCGATGGACGTGCCGGGTGGCGCGTACTGCGCCTGCAGGGCGACCACCTCTTCAAAAAAAGGCAAGCCAGCCAGGAGTGGCTCTCCCCCCTGCCAGGCAAAGGAGGCGGACCCGACGGACAGATTCATATAGTCGCGGATGAAGCTTTCGAGCACGCGCGATTCGATTCGCCGAATCTCTTTTGGCTGACCGCCGCAATGGCTGTAGTAGCAGTAATCGCAGGCCAGATTGCAGGCTTCGGAAACCGTCTTCCACATGACGCTAATCGTCATACGGTTCCCCTGCCAGTATCACATTCATTCCGATTCCACTCCCGTCACCGACCTCTGCCTGATCGTTGCAACGTTCCATCAACCAGGCGTCAGACTGCTCCGTATGCAGGGGCATGAGCGATCGCAGCAAATACCCACTCCTATTATCTACTTAATCGCCGCAGCCGCAAGCTGCCTCTTGGCCAAATAATAGACTGTACGCCACATTTCTCGTTGGTCCTGCCGCAGCGACACGGCCTGATCCGAAGCGATGTCCTGAATGAGCAGCAACGTCTCCGTCCGACGAACTATCATGAACGGGCCTCGCCCTTGCCAAACGTTCTCACTCATGGAGAATTAAAGATGTCTTGCATTCTCTCCAGTCATTCCTGCGGATGCAACGATATCCAACTGGCGAAACCGTGGCTGGGATGCCGCGCTGACCATTCTCTTTCGCCGTTTGACTCTCATGAATCATCTCAAACACCCGTCCACCTCTGCGCTAAGCATCTTCAACGCCTCCTTAAATGGTTTGAGACTTACCCCCCAATCGACGGGCGCCTGATTCGATTGTGCAAACAAGGGAACAGTGTCACAATACGCGTCATACGCCCAATTCCAACTCGGCAAATGGCCATAGTGACCTTTGCGCTCCGCAAACCATCTCTCTAACGGACAAAAACAGACAGAAGACTGATGGGCGACACAGTGCTGGTACCCATCTGGGTTCATAAAAACATACGCGAGTAACGGGAGATCCTCGATGGGATAGGCCCGTGGGAAGCGCGGATGAGAGAGATCCGTTTGCTGCGCCCATTCAATAAACGCCTTCTCTGGCAGGGGTGGCGAAAGCAAATAGCCCTGCAGTCGATATCCGCCCATTCGGGCCCAAAGCGCCAAGTCTTCTTGGTCTTCGATCCCTTCCGCAATCACAAGACGCCCTGATAGCGCCCCCAATTGGATGATTGCTCCAGCCACCGCAAAGACATTCGGATCGGTACGAAAGCGTCTGATAAAGTGTTGATCCAGTTTCAATTCATCTACGGGGAGATTGGCTGCGTGACTTAGCGAAGAATACCCGGTGCCAAAGTCATCAAGAGAGACAGTGAAGCCCATTTTCTTGAGATCACGAATGACAACCATTGCGTGATCCAGGTCTATTAGCGCTGTGGTTTCCGTAATTTCAATGACTACTCCCTTACCAGGGCGCCCCATAAAACAGGACTTCACATCAGCCACAAAGTCTGGGTGCAAAAAGTGACGAGCGCCAATGTTCATGGATACGCGTAGAGAAAGGCCCGAATCGCGAAGTCTGTCTTGTAGAGCGCCTGCTTCACGCAATACATGGTTGCCCATTAAACGAATGAGGTTCGGATCTCTTTCTACTTCAGGCATAAAATCAATCGGCGAGATCCACCCTTTCGGTCCTTTCCATCGCGCGAGCATCTCCACGCCATCAACTCTGCCGGTCAACCCGTCAACTTGAGGTTGCAAGAAAAATTGAATCTCTCCAGACTTCAAGGCAGCCGGAAACGTTTGACGAACGTGAAGACGCCTTGCAAGTTTTTTTGCAATGTTCCCTCCAAACATTCGAAATGAATTCCGACCCTCTTCTTTTGCTCCGAACAGTGCCTGATCGGCATACGTCAGCAGCGTTGAATACGTCTTCCCATCATCCGGATACATCGCCCATCCCAGACTACCCGTCACAGGCCCCACGTGATGGTCCACGGAAGACACGGCTTCAAGCACAGTCTTCGAGATGTTCACCAGATCATCCGGTCGATTTATGAACACGCAGAGTCCAAACTCGTCGCTGCCGAGTCTGCCCAATCCCTGTTCGGGCCGCATCACACCCTGAAGACGCATCACCAAGTCCTGTAGCAAGCTGTCTCCCGCTTGATGGCCAAACGTATCATTCCATTCCCTGAAGCCATCCAAATCAAGGATCCCGATGGCGAGCATCCTTTGCTCCTGTTCGGCGCGAGTGATCGCCTTTATCGCGTAGTTCCCAAAGGAGATGCGGTTAGGCAGCCCGGTGAGATGATCGCAAAGCCCCAACCGCACGATTTCTTGATGATTTTTGTGCTGTGCAAGCACAATCTGAATGCTCGCGATCACTTGATCCATGAACACGCGAAATTCCGAAGTGAAATAACGATCAACCGGACCAGCCACGACCAAGACAGCCGATGGGCTTTTTTTGTCTTCTTCAAAAATGGGCCATCCGCCAACACTTTTCGTGCTCCAAAAAGACGAATCACTGTTCTGGATGATCTGTAAATCAGAGTCTTCTGCTGGATTCACAACGACTGAATTCCCCTCGCGGTAGACGCGCGCCGCAACCAGTTGTCCATACGGCCGATTGTTGGGATCAATGGACGGCGTGAGTCTCCGAAGGGCCCTCTGATGATCTTCAGAACGAGCGTCGACCGCCACAATGCGCAGCCACTGCCCATCTGGCTCCGGAGGAACAGCAACAAACGCACCCAAAGCATCGGTTCCTTGAACAAGAGCCTGCACCACTGACTCAAACAAACGCTCCGGAGGAGGATATTCCAGAAATTTTTGCTGGAGTTCCGCTAAAATGATCTGGTATCTCCGAAGATTGGAAAGTTTTATTGCTTCCAGTCGTCGATCCAAAAACGTGCTGAGATCCATTGCGAGACCCTTCATTAAATCCATCACGCCAATGGGAAAAGAGGAATTGACACCTTGATGAAGCCCAATGATTCCCACTTGCCCGTCGCGCGTCTGAAAAGGGATCGCCGCCATTCCGCCTCCCAACCCGTTCTCCCGAACAAACGTCTCCCAAGGACCTAGTCGTAGCCCTACGGGCAATTCAGTGATTTGTGGAATCACTGTACGCAAAGCGATTCCGAACGGCCCTTGCCCCTCTGACACAGAAGCATCGATTGAAATGTGAAGATTGTTTGTCATATGTGCGGCAACGCCGGAAGCTGCCAGCACCTTCACCGACCCTTCTTGCTCTGAAACCAAGCCCGCCCAAACACACATACACCCGATTCTATTCGCGATACTATCCGTAAGTATTTGGAACACGTCTTCCAAGCGAGCGTCAACCGATACAGAAAAGAGTCGATTAGCCTCCGCCAATACCTGATAAAACGCATTCCGACACGCAATCAGAGCCTTTTCCGCATCGCCGAACCCTTCCAGACACCAAAACATATCGAGCTGTAAGCGTTTAATCATGGCTTGCCGTAAGATAGCGGATTCCCCTTCAGAAATGCCCGAGAGAATCTCTATGCCAGCATCTAAATCCATGGCATAGAGGCTGTACGTCGCAACGAGCCAGTGAATGGGCAAGCCGATGCGCTGATGCGCTTTACCCACATGATGCAGGATATTTCGCATCGAAACGTCGTAATCATGCAGCAGAATATTCCGATAGTGCCTAACCATATTTTTCATTAGTAATTCCATATCATGTCCGGTGAGAGCAGACGATACTTCGTCTTCTTGCAGCACATGCTCATAAAAGGTATGGCTAAATCTCTGCGCCCGCGCCGCCAAATATGGGGCATACTGCGTGACAAGTTGTTTTTCCATTGGATGTAAAACAAGAAACTCAGGTATGAGTACATCCATCGATAAGGACGAATCCATAACATCCATCGTTGTGCTCTTCCTTCCTTCAATCAAAAATTCGGAGGTGAAATGACATCTTAGTTATTACTTGAAGTTTAATGATGCATAAAATCTATGTCAACAAACTCGGCACACTTTATCCACATATCCGGCATTTTGTGCCAACCTTCCTCGTGAATCGTCCTTCTTAGGCGCAGAAATTCTCGTTTTGGCGGGACTGTTGTCTGATCATTTGTCGTCACAGTGACACGCCTTTCGTTTCGGAAGTCCGAAACGATCCGTGTCCAACACAAGATTTCTCCCAGGGGGTATTCGAGTGAGAGGAATCGGCGGCGAGGGGGATTTACGAAGAGTCGGTTTCCTGGAACCATTATAGTGGTCGATAGAGCCTCTCTTCCGCACCATGGCGACAAGTCATGAGTGATCACTTCAAAACTAGAGTTGATTTCAATTCACAATTTCTATGAGCCTTTTATAAACACGATCCCGTTGATACAACGAAACTCAATCACCGCTGTATAGAAAGTACTCAAAATAATATCTCAGAATCACTTGCGAGA
>JAJZEE010000039.1 GCA_021805735.1 Bacillota bacterium | reverse complement strand
TCGTGACCAGCATCCGGTAGGACGCAAAAATGTCGACTGCGCGGATTTTTCCGCAGTAATGGTCAAGAGCTCTTTCATAGCTCTGTTTGACCGCCTGCGTGTGCGCATCGGCTTCAAGATAGCGCCCTGCGAATTTTTTGGCGATCTGTCCGGAGACTTCGGCCAACGCGTCCGCGCTCCAGGCGCGCAGCGCGGCAATCAGTCGTTCACGACGCCTGATGTACGGATAATGGGCAAAATCGCGATGGAACTTCTGCGCGATCTGCTCTCTGGACATCACATGCCGAGTGTCGAGAACCAGATCCTCATCGGGAATCGCCTGTGCCAACAAATGCTCCACATAACGGTCCAACAGTTCTTTCATAGCCATATGACTGCGCAGGAGAGCCGCCCTGGCCACAGTGTCTTTGCCAAATGGCGCGGTTGCGGGAGCGCCTTCGATAAACTGCTGGACTTTTTTCTGATGGTTCTGGAGTCGCACCCGCTTTGGCAGCATCGAGAGCAGCAAGTCCTCCCAGGTTGTCTGCGTCACGCCTTCGACGCCGAGATTCGGGAGCACGTCAGATATGTAATCGATAAACAGACGATTGGGGGCGATGACCAGAAAATTGCCGAAGGTCGTACGCCCCTTTTGCTGGTAGGCGAGGTATGACAGGCGATGCAGCGCAATCGTCGTCTTGCCGCTGCCGGCAACTCCCTGCACGATCAGAAGCTGGTTTGGATCCGCGCGAATCACCCGGTTCTGGTCAGCCTGGATCGTTTCCACAATATCTTTCATGCGTTGCTCGGACTTGGCGTTCAGGCGCTGCAGGAGAGGCTGGTCGGTGCGCACGGCGCTCGTGCTGTCAAAAAACTGGACCAGTTTGCCGTCCCTCAGTTCAAAGTGGCGTTTGCGATGCACGTCAAAATGCAGTTCGCGATCGCGATCGACCTGAACCGGAACATCGGCAAACGATTCATCGTAATACAGATTGGCGATCGGCGAGCGCCAGTCAATGACATAGGGCGCGAGTGTTTCCCGATCAAAAAGTCCAAAGCGGCCAATGTAAAAGTCTTCCGTGGCGCGCTGGCCATGCTCCCGACAGGATATCCTGGAGAAATAGGGTTGGTTGCGTGAACGTTCCAGTTGGATGCTCTGGTTTTGCATGACGGTGTTGATGACGATCTGAGTGTGATCGTGGGATTGTCTGATGCCGCTGCGGGCTGCTTCAATGGCGCGTTCGATGTGTGACTGAATGGTCGTCAGGTGCGTCTGTTCGCGCTTTAGTTCTTCGGACGGGGGCAAAGGCGGTCCTCCTCGTTGTGGTCGTGGCAAGCGTCTCTGCGCTTTGCGGATCAGGGGAACTGCGCGCAACCGGTGGTTGCAACTGCCGTTCACCAGTCATCATCGCTGGTCAGGCAGACGTCTTCTTCCTTCATGGCCCGCAACAGAGCGAATAAAGCCTCCGGATCAGTGGTCTCCAGAAGCTTTCCGTCCGCATATGCATAGGGTTCTGCAATGCAAGATTCACAGCGGTCCAGGCACGAATAGGTCACGACCTCGAATCCCTCGGATTCGAGCGCGTCGACATAAGACGCCAGTTCATTTGAAGCGCATATCTCAACGATCATTTTACGCTCTCATTTAAAACAGATTCGCTTCCGACTGTTGCGGTTGACGCCGCCGCTTGTTGTCATACATGGCTGCATCGGCTTCGCGAATCAGTTTTGAGAGTCCCTCCCATGCATCGTGTTTCACGCCAATGCTGACGGACATCGGTTGCCCGCGATGGTCGCCGTTTTTGTATGCGGCCTGGCGGATGTGGCTGGCGATGTTGTGAGCCTGGATCTCGGTCGCGTTTGGCAGGACAACGACAAATTCATCGCCGCCGTACCGGAAAATGAGTTGGTGCCCCGGAGTCGCGTACCGCAAGATCTGAGCGAAAGCAACAAGCCGCCGATCACCTTCATCATGACCATACTGGTCATTGTATAGCTTGAAATCGTCAAGATCAATTAACAGAACAGCCACGGAGTGAATGTCCTCAAAATCGTAATCAATGACAAACTCTTCAAGGAAATCCATGAGTCCCTGTTGATCGCGAATATCGTGCAAGGCTCGCCGATTGAACACGCCAGTCAAGGCATCTGTGGACGCCTGCAATTTTAACTCCATAACAAGTTTTGAGACATAGAGAGCGGACGAGAGTTGCAGGCCAACATCCTCCAGAAAAGTGATGTCAGCTTCTGAAAAATGGTTCGGTTCAGTGGATTTGACGGTCATGACGCCATACGCCATTCCTGATTTGAACAGCGGAACGCGCACGATTGAGCGAATCTGATCCTCGTAAAGCGGCTCATCTTCCAGAAATTCCTTCTTGTGTGAAAGGTCGTGGTTGACATGAGTGCGCAACTCGCAAAATATCCATTCAATGGCTGTGCCGGCGATTGGCATGATCGACCCGGGCGGACAAAAATTGAGTCCAGCCTTGGTCACCATTTCATGAACAATGCAATATTTGCCTCTCGGTTCTGCAACGAGAAGTCCAAAGCGGTCGAATCCCACCAGTTTTCCGATATGATCTCGTACCGCGTGCAAAATATCAAGCGTGTGAATGGAATCCCGTGTTGCTTGCAATAGGCGGTTGAGCGCGCGCAAGCGGGAGATTTCCGCGTGCAGTGTCTGTATGTCTTCCAGGGTAGCCCCCCCTTAGTGAATGACGAATCAGTGCCCGTTCCAAGAGTATTGTTATAAGTATATATTCGTGTGGAATATTTGTACAGACAAGCAGGAATTCCATTTCGCTGTACGAAATTATTACTGTGAAATAGGGAGGCGGAGAAACATGGAGCAGACACCGTTTGTCAGAGAAGACCTGTATCGCTTTGAATGGTTGGGCGCGCCGCGCATGACGCCTGACGGAACACGCTTCGCATACGCAAAAAAGACGGTAGCCAGTGACCGCCAAGGCTACAGGAGCGAGATTTTTGTCGCGGATGTCGCCACTGGAATCTCCACGCCGTTTACCCACGGCGATCATAACGATCGGATTGCGGATATCAGCGATGAAGGTATCGTACTTCTGTCCGACCGCGCTGGTGACACGCAGGCGTACCTACTGCCCTTGGCGGGTGGCGAGGCGCGCCAGATCACGTTTATCAAAGGCGGAGTAACAGATGCGGCGATGAGCCCTGGCGGCGGCCGGTTGTTCGTGCTGTTGCGGATTAAAGAGGGTGAACAGGTGAAGTACACGTCTGACGCGCCAGAACATCTGCGGCAGGGCGGGGATCATACTGACGGAACGGACTCGGGAACTCCTCTGCGCCATGGCGGGAGCAGCGATGCTGACGCCAAAACACAGCCGACGCCCTACGAGGTGAAGCGTCTGTCCTACAAAGCCAATGGCAGCGGATTGTGGGATGGGAAATACACGCAACTGGCGACGGTTGACCTGGTAACGTCCGACGCGCGACAGTTGACCGACGGCCCGTTTCATGTGCAGGAGTTTTGCTGTTCACCTGACGGCGCCAAGGTCGCCTATACAAGCAAGCGCGATCCCGATGACCGCGCTTTTTTTCGCGATCTCTACGTGCTCGATGTGGCAACTGCCCTCAGTGTGAAAGTATCGGACAGCAACCTGTCTCTGAGCGCCCCGGTATTTTCTCCTGACGGGCGGGAGATTGCCTGCTTTGGAAGCGATATGGAATTTGCTGGAGCTACGCAAACGGCTGTCTATATCGCGGATATCGCAATGAAATCATTGTCTCGTCTTGAGCCGCGTGACTTTGCCTATGAACTGGCGGCCTCGGGCATGAGTGACATGCGCGGTCACGAGCATGCGCCGGGACCGTTATTTACGGCGGATGGGGCTGCAGTGCTGGCGCCATACAGCGCGAAGGGATCTGTTTCGCTTGCTTTTTTCTATCGCGACGGACGTGTCGGGTCTGTCGTCCAAGGTGATCGTGAAGTGTTCACGTATGACTTTAGTCCGCGTACAGGGGGCATCGTGTTTGCTGCGACCGATCCAGGGAATCCGAACAATCTGTATTACCTCGAACCGGACCATGTGACAGAACGCCAATTCACCGCAACCAATGAATGGCTGCAGGAACGGACACTGGCGCCTGTCACTTCGTTTGCCGTTGCCGGCGAAGATGGGCAGGAACTCCAGGGATGGTGCATGATGCCGCAACAGCCCGCTCATGGGAACAAGTCTGAAGCGGCCAAGACGCCTGTCGTGTTGCAGGTGCATGGTGGACCGCATGCGATGTATTCCTATTCTTTCGTGTTTGAATTTCAGTTGCTCGCCGCTGCCGGATTCGCCGTTGTCTATGGGAATCCGCGGGGCAGTTGCGGGTATGGTCAAGCGTTTGTGGATGCCTGTCGCGGCGATTATGGCGGCGCCGACTATCGCGACATAATGACTATCCTCGATTCCGCCCTTGCGGCATGGCCAACTCTCGATGGTGACCGCATCGGTGTGACTGGCGGCTCGTACGGCGGTTTCATGACCAATTGGATCGTCGGTCACACCAACCGCTTCAAGGCGGCCGTTACGCAGCGTTCCATCTCCAACTGGATCAGTTTCAACGGTGTCAGCGATATCGGCTTCTATTTCACCGAATGGGAGATGAAGTGGTCATCGCACCAGACACCATGGACCGACATTGAAAAGCTGTGGAATCATTCTCCACTCAAATACGTTTCGGCAGTGGAAACACCTCTGCTGATTCTGCACGGAGAAGACGATCTGCGCTGTCCCATCGAACAGGCGGAGCAACTGTTCGTTGCCTTGCGAGTGCTCGACAAAGAGGTGGAGTTTGTCCGCTTTCCAAAATCCAACCACGATCTGTCGCGGACAGGACATCCACAGTTGCGCGTGGAGCGCTATCGCTACATGACAGAATGGTTCGAGCGCTTTGTGTGATCGGGGCCCTGTTCCCCGCGAGCTTCGACAGCGGCGGGAGAAACGGCGCATTCCCGAAACCGGTTTGACATTGCATCGCCTTTTCCCCTATGATACGTGTGATTGGAAAGGGCGGAAAGAGATGCGACCGCGAAGCAGGCGGATCTTACAACCGCATATCGGCGAACGGGCCGCGGGATGAGCAGATGACTCATTGCGCGGCTTTTCTTTTTCCCTCTGCCAAGCTAAAGGAGTGAACTGCTGTGGCGATTACGATTGAACTGACTGGCGAGCACCTGACTTTGGAGAATGTGTGGAACGTCGCGTCTGCCGTTGACAGACATGGGCAGATTGCTGTGCGAGTGGCTGTTGCGGCCTCGGCCTGGCCGCGCATTCGCGAGAGTCGCCGCACCGTGGAGGCTCTTGTGCAGGAAGGCAAACCGGTGTATGGGGTCAATACAGGATTTGGGCGACTCGCCGACATCACGATTCCAGAATCCGAGACGGTCACGTTGCAGCGCAATCTGATACGCAGTCACGCCTGCGCCGTCGGTGAACCACTGTCGACGGAAACAGTGCGCGCGCTCATGCTGTTGCGGGCCAATGCTTTGGTTAAAGGGTATTCCGGTGTCCGCGAGGAGACGTTGACTCTTCTGATCGATTGTTTAAATGCGGGGGTTCACCCGCGGATTCCATCTCAAGGATCGCTCGGCGCGAGCGGCGATTTGGCTCCGCTTGCGCATCTGGCGTTGGTGCTCATGGGGGAAGGGAAGGCGGAGTACCGCGGCGAGCGGTTGACAGGCGCTGACGCGCTGTCGCGCGCGGGCTTGCGCCCGCTCTGCCTGCAGGCGAAAGAAGGCCTGGCGCTGATCAATGGCACACAGGCCATGACGGCGATCGGAGCCCTGGCCTGGATGCGGGCCAACTATCTGATCGCTTTGGCTGACGGCATTGGCGCCATGACATTTGAGGCGCTCCATGGTGTGCAGGACGCGTTCTCGCGAGAACTGCACGCGCTTCGGCCCCACGTCGGTCAGGAGCAGGCGGCGACTTCTTTGCGCGAGTGGCTGGAGGGCAGTCGACTGATCACATCGCAGGGCGAGATCAGGGTGCAGGATGCGTATAGCCTGCGCTGCATGCCGCAAGTGCATGGGGCAAGCCGTCAGGCGGTTGATTATGTGAAGCAGGTGCTCACGGTCGAACAAAACGCGGCGACAGACAACCCGCTGGTGTTCAGCGATACGGGCAAGGTGGTGTCGGGTGGTCATTTTCACGGTCAGCCAGTGGCGCTGGCGATGGACTTTCTGAAACTGGCGATCGCGGAGATGGCTGACATTTCCGAACGTCGGACGGAGCGTCTGGTCAACCCTAATCTGAGCGGTTTGTCCGCGTTTTTGGCTCGTAGTCCCGGACTCTCTTCGGGGCTTATGATTTTGCAGTACATCGCGGCGTCTCTGGTATCGGAAAACAAGGTGCTCGCCCATCCGGCAAGCGTGGATTCGATTCCCTCGTCTGCAGGGCAGGAGGATCATGTATCCATGGGAACGACGGCCGCGCGGCAGGTGACAGCCATCGTCCAGAACACGGCAAGGGTGCTGGCTATTGAGTCCATGGCGGCTGCTGAGGCGATCGATCTGCAGGACGCGGCTGATCGAATGGCGCCGCGTACCGCAAGCCTGTACAGGATGATTCGGGAATACGCGCCTACGGTACTCGAAGATCGCAGCCTGTCGGAGGAGATTGAGATGCTTGCGGAGGCCTTTCTGGAGTTGCGGGAGCCGCTTCTGACAGAAGTGGGCGTGCGTTAGTCGCGGCGTACGCTCCTCCCGACGTGAAAGCCGGTGTGATAAAATAGTGCACGGGAACAGGCGAACACACTCGTTGGAAAGGTTGTGAATGAGCAATGGATCTCGACGACGCGAAGCAGGCAGCGACGGAAGCTGCGCGTGTGGCTGGTGATCTGATCCGACGTTACATTGGTCGACCGGAGCAGACCTTGATCAAATCCTCGCCGCACGATCTCGTTACGGAGGTTGATAAAGCGTGCCAGGATGTCATTATGGACATGTTGAGTCAAATGTATCCAGAGAGCGCGTTTTTGGGGGAAGAAACCGTGGCGCCTGGATCAGTCGCTGCAACGCTGGCGGCGCAGGAAGCGGATCGACGGTTTCTGTGGGTCGTCGATCCGATCGATGGCACGCTCAATTTTATTCGCGGTTTGCCAGCCTGCACAGTGTCCATAGGACTCGTGGTTTTGGGCGAACCGGCCGTCGGGGTGATCTATGATCCTCTGCGGGATGAGATGTTTACGGGAATTACGGGTCAGGGGGCCGCACTAAACGGCGCGCCGATGCGCGTCTCGGATGTGGATGACCTGTCCAGCGCGTTGCTGGCCAGCGGATTCCCGACGGGGGCTTACCGTGGAAAGAACGCCGAACAGATTAAGCGGTTCGGTTACCATGTGCGTAACGTGCGCGCCTTCGGGTCGGCTGCCATGCATCTGGCGTATGTGGCGGCGGGCAGATTGGACGGATTTTGGGAGAACGACCTGAATGCCTGGGATCTGCTTGCGGGAGCCGTGCTGGTCAAGGCTGCAGGGGGCGAAATCACGGATGCGTTGGGCGCTCCGTACACTCTCGAAACACGCCACGTGGCGGCCACCAACGGACGCATCCACAGTGAGTTGCTGCGCGATCTCGATGTGGATCACCCATTACAGTCATTATGACCATCAAGCTGTATTCAGGAGGTGCCCGGGTGAGCGCGGACATTAGCGAAGAGAATAGGTCAACTCGCATCGAATCCGTCGCAACCCTGCCGGTTTATCGGAGTCGTCGGGAAGGCCTGCTCACGGATTTATATCAGTTGACCATGATGTACGGCTACTATAAGAGCGGTCGCATGAATAAGCGAGTCGTATTCGATCTCTTTTATCGATCCAATCCCTGTGATAACGGCTACGTGATCTGTGCAGGTCTGGAGCAGGCAGCTGTGTATCTGCATACGCTGCGGTTTTATCCCGACGAAATCGCGTACCTACGGGGAGCGGGTCTGTTTGACGAGGGTTTTTTGCGTCATCTGGAGGAATTTCGCTTTACGGGAACCATGCATGCTGTTCCCGAGGGCAGCATTGTGTTCCCGAATGAACCGCTGGTGCGGATGGAGGGACGGATCTTTGAACTGCAGTTGATCGAATCGGCGCTGCTCTGTTTCATCAATCATCAAAGCCTGATTGCGACAAAAGCCGCGCGTATTGTACTGGCCACGCACGGAGCGCTGGTGGAGGACGCTGCTCACCCGACCAGCGAGTTCGGGCTGCGCCGCGCGCAGAATGCCGACGCAGCAGTTTTTGGCGCGCGTGCTTCATACATTGGCGGATGCACCAGCACAAGCAACGTGGCGGCGGGTTACAACTTTCAGATTCCCATTGCTGGAACACAGGCGCACAGTTGGATCCAAAGTTTTGATTCTGAACTGGAGGCGTTTCGCGCGTACGTGGAGGCGTTTCCTGCGCGCGCCGTGCTGCTGGTAGATACGTATGACGTGCTGCGGTCGGGCATTCCAAACGCCATAGTTGTAGGGCGGGAATTGCGGGCGCGCGGTCAGGATTTGCTGGCTGTTCGCATCGATTCTGGCGACCTGTCCTACCTGTCCAAGGAGGCGCGCAAGCGTTTGGACGCAGCGGGCTTTCATTCCACCCAAATCATCGCGTCGGATGACCTGGATGAAGACACCATACGCGACCTGATGTTGCAAGGCGCCGCCATCGACGGTTGGGGAGTCGGCACAGCCCTGATCACCGCAAAAGATTGTCCTGCGCTCGGGGGGGTGTACAAACTGGCCGCTGAGGAAGAGGACGGCCAGTTTGTACCCCGTAGCAAAGTGTCAGAGAACCCGGTGAAAGTGACGAATCCCGGCAAGAAAAAAGTCTTGCGTTTCTACGTAGACGGCATGGCTAACGCGGATCTGATCATGCTTGACCATGAATCCACGCCCCAAGGCGAACCTGTGCATTTGTTTGACCCGGTGCACACGTATAAGAGAAAGACGATCGGCGAGTACACAGTTCGTGAGCTGTTACAGCCGATCTTTGTCGATGGTGAGTTTGTGTACGACCTGCCCACGATCGAAGAGATTCGCGCCTTTACGCGCGCGGAGTTGCAGACGCTGCCCAGAGAGACGCTGCGTCCGAAAAATCCACATGTGTACCACGTCGATCTTAGTCGGGAACTTTGGGAGTTAAAGCAGGCGCTGGTTGCTCGTATGCGCCTGTAGCCGATCACGTCAGCCGTGTTGTTCAAAGTTTGCCGCGAGTTTGGCGACATGCGCTTCCACAGCGCGGGCTGCGGCCATGGTGACACCGTCGCTGCAGATCGACAGTGCGATCGGATGACCCACGGTCCAGATGATCGCCGCGTTGTGAAACTCTTTTGGCCAGTCGCCTACCACCTGGGCCAGACGGGTTCCTGCGGGGAACCCGTCAACAATCCGTCCCTCTCCGTTTACTGCGCGCAGATCAGCCATGAGCGGCCCCACTGAGCGGGGGTGCGCCTGATCCATCGTATAGAGATAGGCGAGATAAAGCGTCAAGTCGCGCGGAGTGATCAGAGGGGGCTGAGAGAGCGAATGGCCGCTGCCAGCCTCTGTCATGAACGCGTCAATTTGCGCGACGCCCAGTTTCCGAATCAACATGTTAGTGGCGACTACATCGCCCCGGACAATTGCCGCGCGAGCTAATTGAGTCACCGTAAACGGTGTGCCGACGGGCATTCCGCCGATGTAGCCGGGACCTGCCTGTTCATCCTGCGCGCGCAGATGGACGATCGTCGTCGGTTTCATGGCGCCCCCGGCGATTGCGCTGTACAGGCTGATTGCAACAGGCAATGCGATTGTGCCTGCAGCGCTGAACGCTTCCCGCTGTCCGTAACCAAATGTCGCGCCGGTCGTGAGATCCGTTCCCGCAACCGCGTACGTGCCCGGCTGACTGCGCAGATACAGTTGAATCTGCCGGGAAAGGGCAAGATAGGATCCAGAGGTGTAGGGAAGCGGCTGTGACTTGGCCGTCACTTGCGTGACATCAGCGCGAAGTCGCTGGGCCAACTGCGGCAGACCATGGATGATAAGCCACTGCGCGCCAAAGCCAAACAGGGCGGCAACTGCAAGGACGCCCCCCAGGCGGCCCCATCTAATTTTGCGGCGTCGATACTTGCCCAGGGAAGCCGTCTTGCGAAACGCGCCCTGCTTTGACTGGGCGGGTCTCTGTTGTCGATGAGTCTGTTTCGCGGCAACAGGGGGTCGGCGATTGGAGGCGGGCGGTTGCGGACGGCTCGAACTTGCCGCGCGGTCCGTCTTCCTGGCGCCGCCGTCCGTTTTTCGGTTCGCTGATTGCGCCTTGCGCCGATTGGCTGGTTGCTTTTTTGAAGTGAACTTGTCGGAGTTGTTATACATCCCAACCATCCAATCTATAGGAAATTACGTATAGGAAAAGTGACAGACTGATCATTCTGCGGTACACTGCATATGACTGATTGTTATCACTCTATCATAAGGACGACTCACTGGCGATTGGTAGATCACTTTCTTTCGGAGGCGAATGCGACTTGAACGATACCCGTATGATTGTGCCCACGAGCCAAGTCTTCAGCAAGGAACAGGAACAGAGGCAACATGTATTCGATGGGCCAGTATCAAGACCTGGCCGTATTCTTGTTGTCGATGATGAACAGGGGATCACAGATTTTTTACTCTTTGGCCTGCGCGACGAAGGGTATGACGTCATGACCGCGCGCGACGGCGAGGAAGCGCTGCGCCTGCTTGACCGATTCAAGCCCCATATCGTCCTGCTTGACATCATGCTTCCAGGCATGGACGGCTATGAGGTCTGTCGTTTGCTCAAGGCGCGCGCCCGCGTCGCGATCATCATGCTGACCGCAAGAGATGACGTGGAGGAGCGGGTGAAGGGTCTCGTGACCGGCGCGGATGACTATGTGGTCAAACCATTTGCCTTCGCGGAACTGAAGGCGCGGATTGAGGCGCGCTTCAGAAATCAGTTTCCAGAACTTTCGGCTGTTCAGCGTGTAGGCAAGTTTGAGATTGACAAAGTGCAGAAGCTGATTCGTTACGAAGGCAGCGCTCTCGCGTTGTCAAAGACTGAGTATACCCTGTTGGAGATGTTGCTTGAGTCCCCCGGCGTGGCGTTAACGCGCGAACAGATTATGGCGCGCGTGTGGGGCGAGGACTTCTCTGGAGAAGACAACATCCTGGAGGTGTATATCCGCTATCTGCGCCACAAACTGAACGATACGAAGCGACAACTGATTCGTACCGTGCGGGGTGTCGGCTATCGTGTGGACTTACAGTAACAGGAAGCGGCTGTTGAGTCGGCCCAGTACTCTGACAAGGGATCTTTATGCCAGGTACCTGGCCGTGGTTGCCGTTCTTCTTGTTCTTGTAGCGGCCATTCAGTTTGAATCACTGCACAGCGCTCTGGTGGTTGCCGGAGAGAGCAGCCTGTCGTTTGCCTTGCGTGACGCGCTGGCGGAACCGAGTGTAGCTCGCAACCTGACGGCCGCTGACTTTGGCAAGACAGTGCCCATGTTGCTGGAATCGCTCAGTGTCAGAGGCATTAATGTACGAATTTACAATGCGCAGTTTCGCCCGATCGGTGAGCGACAATCGCGTTACGACCCTATGCATCTGCAATTCTTCAGGCGTGGCATGACTGCGGCAATGAGGGCGGATCCCATTTCTCTGCAGGCGGGCACGGAAGCGTTTGTGGCTGAGTCGCATGGACAGATCCTGCTGTTCGCGAATGTCGGCGCGCCATCCAGATTGCCGGTCGGTTATGTGGAGTTGGGGTATCCCGACTCCACGCTCTATCCCATTTTGCTTGAACAGGCGGCCAAATTTCTTTTTGTCAGCGTTATTGTAGTGGTGTTTGCCGCGGCTATCCTGATTCCCGTAGTACGCGCTCCACTTCGTCCACTGCACCGTCTGATTCAGACTGCGCTGCGAATTCGGGCGGGCGCCTTTCAGGAGCGCTTGCCTTTGCTTGGAACCCATGAGACTGTACGCCTCGCAGGTGTTATCAATGATGCTCTGGATTTACTCGCGGATGCCGTGAAACGCGAACAGGACGCGGCTTGGCGGATGAAACAGTTTGTCTCTGACGCCTCTCATGAACTGCGTACTCCGCTTACCGCGATCCGTGGATTTACGGACGTATTGCTGCGCCGCGTCGAATCGTACTCCCAGGAACTGGACTTGCTTCAGCAGGGCATGGGCGATGACGGGGATCGGGAGGAACTGTCCCGCTCGGCGATAACCAGACTGTTATTGAATGCTCAAAAACTCACGGATATGCGGCAGGGACTATTGACCGTGGCGTCCGAGACTGGTCGTTTGGAAGCGCTCGTCAAGGATTTGTTGCAATTGGCCAAACTTGGAGAAGGGATCTCGCCCCAATTTGAGAACCTGGATCTCGCTGTGTTGGTTGCTGAGATGCGTCCGCAATTCGATATCCTGGCTGAGCAGCGAATAATCAGCTATGATTTGAAATCAGCCATGACAAAGTGCGATAAATCAATGGTTCAACAGATATTATACAATATTGTGACAAATTCGATCCAGCATACAGTCGGTGATACTGGACGCGTATGGATTTGTGTTGAGCCGTTGCCGGATCAAAAGGCCCGCTTGGTCGTTCGCGACAACGGGCCGGGCATCGCAAAGGAACAGCTGGATCGCATTTTTGACCGATTTTATCGAGCATCTGGCGCGCGGCAGCGCAACCCAGGCGGAGCGGGTCTAGGTCTCGCCATTGTTGCGGAGATCGTACGCGCGCATGATGGTATTGTGAAGGTCGAGAGCGAACTTGGTGTTGGTACCAAGATGACCGTTGAGTTGTGACGATCCTTAAAATACGGTCATCCCTAAACTCAGACATGGAAGTGTATCCTGATTTAGTGGGGTGTGGCTGTGAAGGTGATTAAAATTGCGCCGCGCGGATACTGCTATGGCGTCGTAGACGCCATGGTGCTTGCGGCGCAGGTGGCAAAACGCGCCGATTTGCCTAGGCCTATATATATCCTTGGTATGATTGTCCACAATCAGTTCGTCGTGGAGGCGTTCGAACGTCAGGGAATCATTACGTTGGATGGGGAAGATAGGCTTGCCATTCTGGAACAGGTCGACCATGGAACTGTGATATTTACGGCTCATGGTGTATCGCCGGAGGTGCGACTGCGGGCCGAAGAAAAGGGTCTGGTGGTCATTGACGCCACCTGTCCGGACGTGACTCGCACCCATCTGTTGATCAAAAAGAAAGTGGCGGAGGGCTATGATGTGATCTACATAGGCAAACCCGGTCACCCGGAACCGGAAGGCGCCATCGGAGTTGCGCCTTGGCGCGTGCATCTGGTGGCGTCGGAAAGCGATATTGCGGGCTTGCCGGAGAATCTTGGACACAGCGACCCAGCACCAGGTCCTGCGCGCATTATCGTGACGAATCAGACTACGATGAGTCAGTGGGATACGTCAGATCTGATGAACAAGGTCATGGAACGTTTCCCGTCGGTGGAAGTGTACGGCGAGATTTGCGACGCCACCCAAGTGCGACAAAACGCGGTGGCAAGTCAAGCGAGAGACGCCGATCTATGTCTGGTCGTCGGTGATCCGCGCAGCAACAATTCCGTTCGACTGGCTCAAGTCGCCGTCGACATTGCGGGTGTAAAGGCGCATCGCATCGCTGATGTCACAGAAATTGACCCCGAGTGGCTGCGCAACATAAATGCAGTCGCTGTAACAGCGGGCGCTTCCACGCCTACGCCCATCACCCGTGCTGTCATTCGCTATCTCGAACAGTTTGATCCGGATCGGCCGGATACCTGGACTCCGCAATTTGAGGTGGATTATGCACACATTCTTCCGACGACTCGCACTGAACGCGAGTAATCCGGCATACACGAGGAGATACAGTGATGGAAGAGTTCATGCGTTCCATATTGTTGAACTTATCGAAACAAAAAGGGGCCAATGATCTGGCCAAGCGGTACGGTCTCCGTTTTGGAGCGGGTCGGTTTGTGGCTGGGGATACGCTGGAGACGGCCATTCCCCATGTCCGTGTGCTAAACGACGCAGGAATGCTTGTCACGCTCGATCATCTGGGTGAGTTTGTGGCTGACGCAAGAGAGGCTGAGGAATCGGCTGATTATTGCATACGAACGCTGGACGCGATCGCGCAGGCGCAAGCGCGGGCCAATCTGTCGCTAAAATTGACGCAGGTAGGTCTTGATATCGATCGTTCTCTCTGCCTCGACAACATGCGCCGCATAGTGCTCCGGGCCAAACAGTATGGCAATTTTGTGCGCATTGACATGGAGGATTTCAGCCACTGTCAGCAAACCATTGATCTGCTCCTCGAACTCAGGCGCGAGTTTGACAATGTTGGCACGGTCATGCAGGCGTATTTGTATCGTGCGGCCGATGATGTCGCCGCGCTGGCCGCCCAGGGGATCCCGCTGCGGATTGTGAAGGGAGCTTACAAAGAACCGAAGGAAGTGGCTTTTCCTGAGAAGACGGCCGTGGACGCCAATTACAAACAGTTGATCGAGATCAGTCTTGGCGCCGGCAATTATACGGCGATAGCCACTCATGATGAAGCGCTCATCGCGTGGACAAAAGCGTATGTTGAACGCGAGGGGATCGCCCGCGACCGTTTTGAATTTCAAATGTTATACGGCATTCGACCGGGTCTGCAGCGCGATCTTGTCAGGGAAGGCTATACCATGCGCATCTATGTTCCTTATGGCACGGACTGGTACGGGTATTTTATGAGGCGCCTGGCCGAACGTCCCGCCAATTTGGCGTTCGTGCTAAAGAGCATGTGGAGAGATTAAACGTCGACCGCTGTGACGCGTCGCCACGGCGCTTCCTGGGAAAGATGAAAACTGCGCGCACAACTGGCGATAGAGTGCACACTCTGGGCGCATGACCATATGATGGGGCATAGACCTTGACGAGGGGGACATGCTCCGTGTTTGGGCACAGGAAAAATGTGAACGCAGAGCCAGACTATGAATTTCATGATTTGGAGTTTCAAGACTACGGGCATGCTGTTGGGTTCATGCAGTATATGTTGCGCCGATTGGGATACTATCGGGGTCCGGTAACCGAACATTTTAATCAATTGACGGAAGAGGGGTTGAAGCTGTTCCAGATGAACCAGCATGTTCCCATTACCGGTCGCATGGATGAACGGATGTGGCGTCTGCTGATTGTGGTTGCAGTCACTCACCAGGTGCTGGGTCAGGAAGTCGGGCCGCAATACGTGAATCACTTTACGTCAGCTCGCATGGGCTGACTGTCTTCTGGAGGGGACAATTGATCTCTGATCATGCGGTATGGCGGGCGCTCGATGACGCGCTGGTGGACGAATGACCAACGAGTTTGGCCACAATACCCCATGAAAGATTCATCTGTATATGGTACCATATGGGCAGGACAAGCACAGGAGGGCTGTTGCGCGCTTTGCGATCGACCAACGTTGCGTGATTGTCAGGCGTTTCATCGCTGGCTGGACAAAGAAAAGGGGATTTACGCAGGACCTCCCGGTCAATGTGGGCGCGGTGCGTTAGATCAAGCATAAGGAGACGATGGGGTTGACGCGTGTGCGCAAGGCGGTTATTCCCGCTGCGGGACTCGGTACGCGATTTTTGCCTGCCACCAAGGCGCAACCGAAGGAAATGCTGCCGCTTGTAGATAAACCAGCCATTCAGTATATCGTGGAAGAAGCGGTGGCGGCCGGGATTGAAGATATTCTCATTGTGACAGGTCGATTTAAACGGGCGATCGAAGATCATTTTGACCGCTCGATGGAACTGGAGAAGCATCTGGCGGAACACGAAAAGCGCTCAACGCTTGAAGAGGTGCAACGCATTTCCCAATTGGCGAATATTCACTATATACGTCAGCCTGAACTGAACGGGTTGGGGCATGCGGTATCGATGGCGCGGTCTTTTGTGGGGTCCGAGCCGTTTGCCGTGTTGCTGGGAGACGATATCATTCACTCTTCCACGCCTGCGCTGACGCAGTTGCTGAGTGTGCATGCGACGTGCGGACTTTCGGTTGTGGGAGTTCAGCCCGTGCCTCGGGAAAACGTTTCCAGTTACGGTATTATCGCGGGCGAGAGCGGCGATGGTAAAGAATACGTCGTTTCTGATCTGGTGGAAAAGCCGTCGCAAACAGAGGCGCCGTCCAATTTGGCCATAGTTGGTCGTTACGTCATTACTCCCGATATTTTTTCTGTGATCGCGGCGACCCCGCCGGGTAAACAGGGTGAGATTCAACTGACGGACGCGTTGCGCGGGCAAATGATCGCACAGGGACTTCGCGCCTGTCGAATCGATGGATTGCGGTTTGACATCGGGGACAAATTGGGTTACATAAAAGCGATTATCGGGCTTGCACTGACGAGACCGGATATGCGTGAAGACGTGCTTGGCTATATGCGGGGCATATTACCGGAGACGGAGCGAATTTCCGGCTATAGTGGCCGGTGACGCCACATGGGTGGGAGCACAGAGGTGGAGAGCAGGTCACATTTTTTGCGTGTTCTGCGAACGCTGGACGGAAGATCGTACAGTGGCTATCGCGAACTCAAAGGCGCCTATGATTTGGGATCGTACACGTTACATATCGATCATGTGCAGGGTGATCCATTCGCTCCTCCATCGCGTGTGCGCGCTCGTGTGCACGCTGATTTGCTCCGTTTGGATGAAAAATTGCTGGACAATGTCGACCGACGCGTCGCGGTGGAAGACTTTTTAACGCGCAGACTGGTGGCCGGCATGGAAGCGTTGGGGCTTCAACGCCGTGGGAGCGGTCGCAGCGGCGTGATTTTGATTGATACGCCTGGCCAGGTCGTGTTGCCTCGAAGCAGCGTTTGCGTTACTTCGGAAGCGATCGAGGTGCGCCTTGCTGTCGGACTTCCCGGGGATGGACGGCGGATCAGGGCCAAAGACGCGGAAGCGATGTTTGTCGATGATCTGCCCTTTATCCTTTTGCACGCGTTGTCGCGGAGTACGTTTCCGTTTGACGAACTGAGTGAGCACGTGACGCTGTACTGCAATCAGTGTTATATAAGGAGCGAACTGACGGGGCGCGGACTGATCGCGTTTGTGGGCGACGGCGCCGTACTGGCTCGTCGCAATGGCATTAGCGAATTGCCGATGGACGCGAATCTGGCGGTGCCCTTTGCAGCGCCGGATTCATTGCGTGTTACGTGGCAGTTGCCAAGCGGCAAGGTGATGTCGGGCATGGGTGTGCCCAAAGGCGTGACGCTGATCGTCGGCGGAGGGTTTCACGGAAAGAGCACACTGCTGCAGGCGATTATGCGCGGCGTATACAATCATATGGCTGGAGACGGGCGCGAATGGTGTATTACTGACGAAACGGCGGTCAAGGTGCGGGCAGAAGACGGACGACGAGTCAGTCGGGTGGATATTTCAGGGTTCATCTCCAATTTGCCGAGGGGGCGTTCGACAACGGCCTTTAGCACGCAGGACGCGAGTGGATCGACTTCGCAGGCGGCGGCCATCGTCGAGGCGATCGAACTGGGCGCGCGTGTGTTGCTGATGGATGAAGACACGAGCGCCGCGAATTTCATGATTCGCGATGCACGCATGCAGGCCCTTGTCGCAAAAGAGCGGGAACCAATCACGCCATTTGTAGATCGGGTTCAGGAGTTGCATCGGTCAATGGGAGTGTCAAGCATACTTGTCGTTGGCGGTTCGGGCGATTATTTGGATGTAGCTGATGTCGTGCTATTGATGGATGAGTACGTTCCCATTGACGCAACGCACAACGCAGAACAGATTTGTGCAAAATTTCCAGCGCGACGGACCGTGGAGGCTACCGCTCCGCTTTCCCCCATGCGAGAGCGGTCGCCTTTTCCATTAACGCTTGGCGCGCGTATGGAACGCATGGACGTGAAATCGCGTACGACGTTTCAGTATGGCGATGAGTTTGTGGAACTCGGCGCACTGGAGCAATTGATTGACGAGAGTCAAACGCGGGCGGCTGCGGCGATGATCCGGTATGCTCTCGCGCGCTACGCGAACGGCGCCAAGTCGCTCCATACGGTTGTGGGGCAAGTCATCGACGATGTCTATGAACAGGGTTTTGCCGTGATCAGTCCGTACGAGGGATGTTCCGGGTTTTACGCGTTGCCGCGACCATTTGAGATTGGCATGATCTGGAATAGAGTGCGGGCCTTGGTCATACGTTAGACTGTGCTTGGGAAAACGACGTTAAGGCGCTTTCTGACTCATGCGCACGGCCAGGATATACGGGAGGGGGTGCAGGCGCATGGAGCTGCCGGTGTCCAGAGTGGCCAATGCGCATATGGAACAGGTGTTGAACCGCGTCCGGCAGGTGCAGAGTGAGGAGGGGAGTTCGGGCGCAGCCGTGGTTGTCATCGATCACGGCAGCATCGTCGCAGAGTGCTACTCAGGACATCATCATCATGGGGCGGCATCCAGGGAGGTAACGGAGGACACCCAATTTAACGTCTATTCCGTACGCAAGTCGTATATCGGGCTGGCGCTTGCGTTGGCGATCACGGATCAGGCGATTGGTTCGTTGGACGATCTCGCGAGGCATTATATAGATGGCGTTGATCCAGCGCTGCTTGGGGAAACGACGCTCAGGCATTTGCTGACGCATACACACGGTCTGGATGGTGGTCGCGGCGCCGTTCGGCGTGTGTTCACACCGGGGCGCAGTTGGCGCTACACCAATACGGGAGTCGATCTGCTCTGCGATGCGATCGTTCGCGCGACGGGCAAGACAGTGGCGGAGACGCTTCGGGAGCGTGTCTTTAAGCCGCTTTCCTTCGTGCAAACGGGCTGGCGATCGGAGCAAACAGACGCAATGGCGTGGGATGTGTGCAAGGGGGAGAGCGGTCCGGCAATCACACTCGATGCGCCCGACGGTGCGGGACGGAATCTGTTTGTGAGCGCCAGGGAACTCGCGTACTGGGGTTTTTTGCATGTGCGCCGCGGCATGGTCAACGGTCGACAGGTCGTTCCAGTCGAAGCGATCGCCATGGCGCTCAGCGATCAGACGCCCGTGACGCTTGATCGCCGGTGGCCGCGACATGGATTTTATTGGTGGGTACAGGGAAACTCGGGATCGCGGATCGGCGAGTTGTGCGGTCGATTGCCAGTCGGTTCGTGCCAGATCGTCGGGATGTCAGGTTGTCTTTGCCTCGTTGTGCCTGAGTGGGATCTTGTTGCGGTGCGGATGTATAACGGAATGTGCGCAAAACGCGGCACATTTCTGAAGCACGCGCGGGAATTCGGCGAACTGATCTGCGCAGCGAGCGGTCAAATAACAGGAGGCGATCAGTCGTGAAAAAACGGATAGACTGTCATGCTGCTACGCAGCACCATCAATTGATGAAAAACCCGCTTGGCTGGGATCGTATACTGTGCCGAGGCGAG
Organism: Bacillota bacterium; assembly: GCA_021805735.1. Classification (GTDB taxonomy): domain Bacteria; phylum Bacillota; class Bacilli; order Alicyclobacillales; family SLC66; genus JAKADD01. Next base: position 13,611 of record JAJZEE010000039.1, on the reverse strand, counting down.
TTCGGCGCAGCCGTGTTTGAGCAGCGGCACAGTATACGATCCCGGCGGGCAGGGAAGGTATTTTTCGGGATAGACTGTCATGGCGCTGACGCGCCACCAACAACCGGGAAGAAAATACGCCTGCGGCGATTTTCTGGGATAGCCATAGGGGTCTGTATTGTATTGGGCATTTTGCCAACTAATTTCGTTGCAGCAGCGACTACTACGGGAGTGAGGGCTGTTGCCGCCAATCAAAAAACACAGCCTAATCCTCTGTTTAATACGACGCTGACGTTGCCCAATGGGAAGATAATGCCACCGGATCATTCGTTCCGGTGGAAGGACATTTCGGTATCTCTGCTCGTAACAAGTCTACCTACACACAGCCCAAAATACGCGGAAATAGTGGGGAATCATTCGACTGTACTCAGTCACGCCACTATCTTCACTTCAGCGGGCACAGCAACACTGGTGTTAAACAAGAGAACCCCGTCGGCTGCATCCCATTCTACCACTCCGACATACGAATATTGGGTCATTGTCTACGGAAGCAAATACGCCTACTGCATTGACGCCACTGTACTCGGAAATCGAAACAAAGCCCGGAACGAAGTTCTGCAACTTTCTAATAATTGGAATGTGCCCGTGGAGATTACGCCGCTTACCGCCGACAGCAAATCGATAGCCGCAACATTGGCGGCGTACCTGGATGCGTTCAATCAAGGAGATCTTGCGAAAGCATATGCGATGTTCGCTGACATCAAACAACATATGTCGTTCACAAAATGGAAGGATCAAGGCGATCCACAAAAAGGCTGGAGACCTGTCTTGACCCGCGTTCATGTCGTAGAGAAAGGCAATGTGGCCGACGCTTACATAACAGCCAGCATATGGCCTCCCAATCAGGGCAACAGGAGCAACTTCGTGTTTGTCTATCCAATGACGAAGCTGGGAGGAACATGGAAATTGGTCTACAATGAAGAAGATTTTGGACGCCAAAAGTTCCTGATATTCCAGCAGTTCAACCGGGAGATAGAGGCCTACGCAAGTAAACAACGATTGAGCTAACCTATGGGCCGTGAGGGGCGCCCTTTTTGCGGACCTTGCATTGGTTGTCTTGAATACACGCAAAGGACAGGAGTTTGAGAGATGAAAATTGCAGCACTCTACGACATCCACGGGAATCTGCCAGCGCTCAACGCGTTGCTAGAGGAGCTCAAAGAGGTGCAACCAGATGTGATTGTCGTTGGAGGGGATATCGTCTCCGGACCTATGCCAGGGCAGACCTTGGAGCGGCTCTCCCTGCTAGGCGATCGGGTTTGTTTCATTCGCGGCAATGGAGACCGCGAAGTTGTCATGGATTTTGATGGCGAACCGCTGCATGCCGACATGTCAGAGAATGGCCGCCAGCAGACCCACTGGGTCGCCGAGCAGTTAACGAGCTCTCAGCGAGATTTTCTGGCTCAATTGCCAGAACAGATAACGCTCCAGGTTGGGGGTTTGGGCAATGTCTTATTCTGTCATGCCACACCACGTAGTGACGAGGAAATCTTTACATCGATCACCTCGCAGGAACGATTCGCCACCATCTTTACGGGCATTGAGCAACAGATTGTTGTGTGCGGACACACTCATATGCAGTTTGAGCGTGGAGTAGGAAGGGTGCGCATTCTCAATGCGGGGAGCGTGGGGATGCCATTTGCCGACCAGCCAGGCGCGTACTGGCTTCTACTTAGCCCGGAGGGGTGCGAATTCCGGAGGACGACGTACGATGGAGAGGTGGCCGCAGAAGAGATACGAGCCAGCGGATATCCGCAAGCGCAGAAGTTCGCCGAGGAGAACGTGCTCCAGGTTCCAACAGCGACGGAAGCAACGGATATGTTGGAACGGATGGCAAAAGAGTACTGAGTGTATCACCGCGTCACGGGGGCTTTAGCGCAATCGGAGTATTGTATTTCTCACCTGTTTCCACTATGGGCTTCAAAAAGTACCGAGCGAATTCTCGGAGGGATAACGTGAGAACAGAAAGATTTCGCTGGTCACACATTCAATCTGCCAAGACCTTGGAACAATCCCGCTTCGTTCGCTTCCGTCCGGAGATGCGCCCTATTCTACTAAATTATTTTGGGCTGACTCCTGGAATGACAGTCCTTGAGGTAGGCTGTGGTCCGGACACGATGGCGTCTTATCTAGCCGAAGGAATCGCACCAGGAACGGTTACTGGAATAGACTTGGACGAAGAATTTATTCAGAGGGCCAAGACCAAAGCCAATCAGAGCTCTATCCCGAATGTTTCCTTTTCTGTCGGAGACGCCTATAATCTTCCTTTCGAAGATGGTTGTTTTGATGCTGTTGTGAGTTATACGGGACTTGGTGTACTTACCGATCCAGAGGTGGCCACCCAAGAGATGATTCGTGTCTGTCGACCAGGGGGAACTATTAGTATTGCAGAGGCAGCAACGGGACGCTTGGGAATTAACTTTTTAGGCATTGATTCTGTCTTGGAGGAAGAATCTTTCCCGGGAGCCAACCGCTATCATGAGCTTGTGCAGCGTATACAGGCGGCAGTCAGTGATACGTTGATTTCAGGCGTGGGCAGCAGACGCTGGTCTCCGCAATCAGTGTTTGGATTGCTAGGTAAGCTCGGCGTGACAAGGATTCGCTTTAATGCGTGGGGATATGGAACTGCGCCGGATGATGCGCGTGTTCCACTTGAACAGCGGCAGCGACTGAGGGAGGCAGAATATCAGTCACAAAAGGAATGGCTTGAAGAATTGCGGGAGACCTGTCAAACTGGCATCAGTCATGAGGAGTTTGATGAACTAATCACGCTTACCGATGCTCGCTTCGATTGGTTGAGCAATCACGCAGCGTATGACTGGGAAGCAGGAGTGTCTATTGTAGTATCGGGTATGAAAGTCACGAGTTGAGCAGACTCGGGATGTAGCGGCACATTGTGTTTTTGGAGGTCATTTGTAAGGATAGTAACGCCGGACGCTTGTCGGACTAAGGGTGCAAATATTGCGAGGTAAGGGTAGCGATCAACTTGACGTTGAGGTGAGTTTCCTTGCTGAATATTCAACCTGCAATCAAACGTGAGATCGATGAATTTCTCAAAGAGGATCTCTCTAAGCACGGCAATGTCGACTCAGTTATCTTGAGCGGTTCTCAAGCGACAGGGAAAGCCACCGAACGAAGCGATATTGACCTCTGTTACATAGGCGAATTGACAGCGTTTTCGCGAGAAAGCCTTTTTTATGGTAGTCGGGAATTTCAACTTATGATTGCTCCGTGGTCATGGTATCAACACGTTGTACTTGAACACGAGAGAAAAGGGAACAACGGCACCATAACTGTGATGTGTAGAAGCTCTATTCGTCTCACGCCATTGGATGCAATGAACATGCATTATATGACCTTTGCAGTCACGTTCTGAGCCCAGTTGGTGGATGGATGAAAGAACCATGGCGAGCAAAATAAACGAGTCGAATACAGACTGCCACAAGAATGGAATCCTGACGGAGAGCAAAGGGCCAGAACGGTGTATCGAATTAAAGGTCCGGAATGATATTTATGTAAGAAAATACATGTGATCTGGTGCTGGGCAAAAGGGGATATTTTCTGATGAAACAGAATGTATATGACAACCGAAAATTCTTTGAGGGGTACAAGGACTTACGCGAGTCTGGGTCTGGGCTCAATGACGCATTGGAACAACCGGCGATCCGTTCACTGCTGCCGTCCTTGAGCGGACTCGACGTTCTTGATCTCGGTTGCGGAATGGGGCAGTTCGCCGCCGCTTGTGCAGACGACGGAGTACATGTGGTCGTGGGTGTTGATATCTCGCGGAAAATGCTGGAGTATGCACAAGCGCATTATGCTGACGAGCGGATCAAATACGTTCATTCTGCCGTGGAGGATGTCAGATTTCCAGATGAATCGTTCGATCTGGTGGTCAGTTCGTTCGTTTTGCACTACGTGGCCGATTACGCGACACTGGTAAACCATGTATATCGGTGGCTTAGACCGGGCGGTCAGTTCATCTACTCCTGTGAACATCCCATCATCACGGCTCAGACCCCATCAGGCGGTCAATGGATAAAGGATACTGAGGGAAGGAAGCTTCACTGGCCAGTCGATTCATACGGGGATGAAAGTCAAAGAGAGCAAACGTGGTTCATCGAAGGAGTAGTGAAATACCACCGTAAGTTGTCGACTTTGGTGAACGGTCTCGTTGAACGCGGGTTCCGGGTTGAAAAGCTGCTGGAGCCCGAGGCATCTGATGAAGCGATTGCCGCGAGGCCGAATTTGACGGCAGAATGGAGACGCCCACCTGTACTGGTGGTCAGTGTGACGAAGCCCGAATTCACTTAATAGAACGCATCAGGTTTTTCTTGGAAATCCATCACCTCTTATCGCGAACGGCTGCGTAAATGACATAAAGGTTGTCGAGCGAAATGCCTTGCGTCGCTAATGGACAGGTTAGCTCCACAAGAAAGGTCGGTCGTTGGATTTCACACCGGGAACCTGAATTCTGGTATCATACTGTTGAGCTAATCGGAGAACCATGGAGACAGCCGAGTAAGGAACTGTCCAACAGGCCTGCGTAGCACCACAGCGGATGGGGGGCATTTGTTATGGATGAAAATACATACAACAACTATTACTGGAGAAATGATAAAGTTAGATTACGCCTCTGGCTGCCTAAGGACGCGGAATATAACTACCTGGTTGATCTTGATAGTGAAGGAATGTCGTTGGTTCACGAAGAAATCACCTTGCCTCCTGAGAAGCAAGTTGTCGACGAAAATGGTGGATCGGCCAAACAAAATCCAGCCGCACCCGCTTTTTCAATTGAAACTCTTGACGGCGAATACGTGGGGCACATACATTTCAACTACATAAATGAGAGGCATGGAACGTTTTCCATCGGGATGATTAATATTCGGAGTATGCGTGGAAAAGGTTATGGGGAAGCGGCAATGAGGTTGTTATTGGATTATGCGTTTAATGAACGTCGACTTCATAAATTTAACGCCTTTTGTCTGGACCTTAATACTGCTTCGGCAGGGTTGATGAGGAAGCTGGGGTGCAAACAGGAGGGCCTAGTTCGAGATGTTGTCTTCATGAATGGGGCATATCATGACCAAATACTCTTCGGAATGACCGAAAACGAGTATCGTGTCCAAGAGAAATAAAACCTGTTTGACGTGCTACTGCACTCTCGGGGCGAGTCCACAATAGGAGCCATGCGCGGTTATGGTGTATTATTATACGGAGGATCAGGGTGCCCCGATCTTGCGTAATCGGGCCGGAATGTTCAACTATACCTCATCGAAAAGGTTGAGTGAGGCTGTTGTCTATACGAAGAGGAATTCTCGATGATCTCGATTTCTTGGTGGAGGTCGATCTCCTGAATGAAGGCTACACTACTTCAGGGGATATGCCCCAAAATGCTGATGAAGCGTCTGCTCACCGGAATAAGATCGCGGCGTTCCTTACGGATGAAGAGAGGGGAGTCTTTATTGTCGACAATTTGAGGCAGTCCCGGATCGCGATGATTATGTATCGCGTTCGGAACTGCGACATTCATGAGGACTATGAGATCTTCAGTGAATTGCAACGGAGTGTGTTCCCAACCGACGGCCGATTTATACAAATATTCCAACTGTGGGTTGCTCCTGCGCGACGCAGGGAGGGACTGGCTACAACGTTGAAGAGGGAAGTGGAAGAAGAAGCAGTTCGTCGAAATATCCGATTAATCTATACACACAGCGAAGAAAGCAACTCTGTTGTTCTTCATCTAAACCGACGCTTAGGGTATCGTAAGGTTAGAAGGGGAACTATTTGGGATGAGGTAATTCGAGTCAGCTTAGTGAAGGAACTGTAGCCGAGACCCCATTCGAACTCACAAAAGCCCTGTAGCCGTATTTTTCTTCTTGAATTCTCGCGGGCGGAGATTCAATTAGGGATAAAAGGACTTTTGAGATTGCCTTGGCAGACACTGAGCCGTTTGACGAAACCTTTGAAACCGTAGTGGATGAGATTGTTATTGAAAACATCGATGAAGGTGGACAGTCAATCGTTGAACTGAAGATGCCGCTATGTCTGATGGAATAATAGGCACGCTATTGAACAAACGGGCTTGAATACGCACGAACGCGACTATGGACACAACAATTAAACGTCAATGATCGTCTGTGCCTGCAACTTCTTCCCTTTTTGCGTGCGACAAAAACCAAGTGTATAACTTTGGATTGTCATATGTCTCTGTCCAAGAGTCATGATTTGCCTCCGGATATACGGTAAACTCTACATCTCCACCGCACTCCCTCAGGGCGTCCACCAACTTCTCGGATTGCGAAATAGACACAACGGCGTCCTTTGCCCCATGGAATGCCCACACCGGAACATTCTCCAGTTGTTCAATCTTTCCCTTCCGACCGCCTCCGCAAATGGGCGCAATGGCGGCAAACCGATGGGGAGCTTCCATGGCCAGCATCCACGTTCCAAACCCGCCCATGCTGAGCCCAGTCAAATACACGCGAGCAGGGTCAATGGCATAATGTTCCATAATATCGTCAAGCAGCACGAGTAAACTATCGATCTCGTAACTCCAATCCGTGTCTGCAGGACATTGTGGGGATACAGCTACAAAAGGAAATTCGCTTTGCTCCTCCACGATTTTAGAGATACCGTGTCTCTTTACAAGCTCGATGTTAGATCCGCGCTCTCTGGCGCCATGCAAAAAGAGAATGAGCGGCCATTTGACGTCACTGTCGGCGCTGTAATCATTGGGTAGGTAGATTAGGTAGTTCAGCTTTACCTTCTTTACAATCTCGGTTTCCAATCTGGCTGTCTTCTGTTTGCTCAAAGCGAATCGCCTCCAAAATGTGTATTGGCTAAATCATTCCTTTTCTCTATGGCCTCACGACAATCAGATTCCCTGTCCGCCTCCATTATTTGGGGGTGCACCTGTGAGTTGTCGTCTTGCGTTCTTTAGTCCAGAATGGGGATCGAAAGTTAGAAATTTTACATTGCATGAGTCACAAATGGGATTTAGTTTCTTGTCGAGTAGAGCTCTTGATTTTTTCCAAAATCAAAGTGCTTACCCCGTGGTGTTTCCGCTAGGGTAATCGGTCCGGAAGCTGACGGAATTGCCTGTCCAAGTATTGACGCGGAGAATGGCCGTGGACTCAGATATACATAGAAAGGAGAAGACGCCTCTATTTTACGTGGTACCGCGTGAACAGTACCACCAGAGACATCGACCCAAACATGATATGGTCATTATATCAGTTTATGAGTTAGAAGAGTGCGCGATTCACGGTGTTTTTTGTTCGGAGTGCGGAAATCGTGCCCTGTCCTTGTTCTCAGGGCTCTTTGGATTGTGTCGGGAGTCGTTCCCGAAAGCGGATCCGGGCGTCGGGAGCGGAGAACCGACTGATCATTCGCCGGTTGCAGTGTGAGGATTGCCAACGCATTCACCACGAACTGCCGGACATCCTGGTGCCCTACAAGCGTTACGACGGCGAGAGCATCGAGCGCGCCCTCACGGAATCAACCGCGACTGACGTGGCCGCCGACGACGCGACGCTCTCTCGCTGGCGCAGTTGGTTTCAGGCATGGCTCGCTGTACGCGCTAATTTGGATCACTGCCGTGACCTCCTCGTTGGATTCGTCTATATCAGCTTTGCTGACCTACAGGGATTTCACTTACCTCTCCAACATAAATCCGGTCCTCAAACTCCACCCGGATGCGTTTTCGTCCCTCCTTTTGATCATCTACAGCGTTACGGACTGCATTCTCGACCCATCTTGAAAAACTGATGTTGCCGTTCTTCGCCAAGCTGTTGACTTGGTCCCACAATGGGCGTGATTCGGGCGCAACATAGATCTGCACCCTTCTGGAACGCTCTTCAGACACGGGCCCTCTATATGTTAATACTAAGTAGTATACTTCGAATGAGTGAAACCGCCAACAGACTTGCATAAAATTGTACTTGAACTCAAAACCAGCCCCCAAACCCGTCCTTCCCCTGGTTAACCCCCTTGAGCTACCGTAATTCTATCGATTGCGAAAACATGTTCGTATTGTTATACTGTCAAAAACAGTCCTAGAGAGGGACGTGGCGTTTGTGAAAACATCATGCCAGACCGAATTTGCTTCACTGAAGGAGAGGACCGGACTTCCTGTCGGCCAGATTGCCAAGATTCTTGGAGTAGGTTACCGTACAATATATCGTTGGCAAAATGGCGATACATATCCGGACCCCCATACACTCAAAGAAATGAGCGCACTTGCGGGATCGCAGTTCGTGCGCGAGTCCCTGTCGCATTCCCACCTCTTTAAATTCATTGATTTATTCGCAGGCATTGGGGGTCTTCGTCGTGGATTTGAAGCGATTGGCGGAAAATGTGTCTTTACGAGTGAATGGGACGAAGCATGCAGAAAGACCTATCTGTCCAATTTCGACTGTGACCATCCCATCGCGGGTGACATCACAACCGTGGATCCTGATGTGATACCGGAACACGACGTTTTGGTTGCGGGCTTTCCCTGCCAGCCATTTTCCATTGCTGGAGTCAGCAAAAAGAATTCTTTGGGCCGACCTCACGGCTTCCACTGTGATACACAGGGAACGCTCTTCTTTGATGTGGCAAGATTGATTGAACATCACAGACCGAAGGCATTTCTCCTCGAAAATGTGAAAAATTTGATCAGTCATGACAAAGGCAACACGTTCAAGGTTATTATGCGTACCTTGCGGGACGAGCTTAAATATAATGTGCAATTCAAAGTGATTGATGGGCGTGCTTGGGTTCCTCAGCACAGGGAGCGAATTTACATTGTCGGGTTCAGGAATGACGTGGGATTTTCATTTGATAACATGATACTTCCAGAGCCGATGTCCGGCCCAACTCTTCGAACAATCCTGCATCCGCAAGACGGATCAGAGCCGACGGAAGAGCCATATACTACCGGAGAGCATGCTCGTGTGAGCCCCAAATACACCCTGAGCGATAAATTATGGCATTATCTGCAAGGATACGCGGAGAAACATCGAGCCAAAGGCAACGGTTTTGGTTTCGGTTTGGTGTATCCGGAAAATGTGGCCAGGACTCTATCCGCTCGTTACTATAAAGACGGTTCAGAAATCCTGGTTGCACAACCAGGGATGAACCCACGACGGTTAACCCCGAGAGAATGCGCAAGGTTAATGGGATTTGATATGCCCGGGGGACGAAGTTTCAAAATACCGGTTTCCGATACTCAGGCTTACAAGCAGTTTGGAAATTCGGTTGTTGTCCCTGCAGTCGAAGCTGTTGCAAGAAACATGCTTCCGGGAATCCTGATGTCTAAAAATCGATCTGAAGCAAAGAATTTCACTAATCCACATGCACTTTCGGTGTAGGGACATGTCTGATATCATGTCTTCTGATGAACGAAGTCGATCGATGTCTCAAATCAACAGCAAGAACACAAGACCAGAGCTCGTAATCAGAAGTGGATTGCACAGGGTCGGTTTTCGTTTCCGTCTTCATGATCCCAAATTGCTTGGCCGTCCCGACATTGTATTTCCACGCTTTAGAGCTCTCATTTTTATAAACGGTTGTTTTTGGCACAAGCATGGATGTCACATGTTCAAGTTCCCCAAGACACGCGAGGATTTTTGGAGGAAAAAGTTGTCGGACAACGCGGATCGAGATCAGAGAATTATTACAGAACTCCTGTCTACCGGGTGGCGAGTGTTGATAATTTGGGAGTGTTCAATCAAGGGCAAATTCAAACAACCTTTGGATAGAGTTCTCGAGAAGTCCTCTGACTGGCTCAAATCCGACTCACGATTTGCTGAAATCAGTTGTCAGGAGGAAAGGTAATAATGACCACTTTGACCAAAGGGTTCCTCTCGAGATACTTCAAACGGGTTTTTATCAAACGCCTGAGTGCGGTTGAAACGGATACTACGCGGTCCAACCAACACGAGTTGAACGGAATCTCCCCGTTGAGGATGCTTTTTGGCGATACCCGCTCTAGCCGTGAAGCTTACTTCATGTGGCTCGGTGGGGAGAATGAAGGTATTACAGAACTGTCATCCGTAACATGGTATGACGCCAGAGCAAACCATCCCACAAGAACCGAGTTCAGATTATATTACCAGACCAACTCCGTAATGGACATTGCCTCCGAGGGTGACCTTCTGATCGTTGCGAGACGCCCGGATGACAGCATATATTTCATGGTCGCCCCTGCGGAGAGTACGATAGAGCGTCAGCTTATTTGGTTGTTCAACGTCAAGGAACAGATTGGAACCGATTTTATAGTACAGGAGGTCAAAGGCCGGAACGATGCACAGATTGATTTTGTTGTGAGATACATTCTTGACGAGATTGGAATTGAGATTGCGGAAGCCGAGGAATCTTTGCTTGACGAGTTCCTCAAGCCCTATTTCGTTGGAGGATTTCCGTCAACGAAGGAATTCTCGGCATTGGCAAGAAAGATTACCAGCGAATACTCCGAGACAGAAAATCCGGACAACGCACTTCTTTCATGGATGGAGTCGGAAGAGCGACTATTCAGGAGACTGGAGAAGCACCTTATCTCGAAGGAACTACATACCGTTTTCTCCACGGGCGGCAGTGTAAACATCGAGAATTTTCTTTCCGTCTCGAAGAGCATTCAAAACCGAAGGAAGTCAAGAGTAGGTCATGCACTCGAAAATCACTTGAGTTTCATTTTTACATCCAATAAAATTCTCCACTCCCGCAACCCTGTTACGGAGAATCGTTCCAGGCCCGATTTTATTTTCCCTGGCTATCAGGAGTATGGTGACCCCGCATTTCCCATTGAGGGCCTTACAATGTTGGGAGTTAAATTCTCTTGCAGAGATCGATGGAGACAAATCATCAGTGAAGCCATGCGAATCCCCCAAAAGCACCTTCTCACACTTGAACCCGGTATCTCTGAAGCACAGACCCGGGAAATGACAGCCCAAAACGTTCAATTGGTTATACCTCAACCACTACATGCTACCTATAGCGTGCAACAAACGTCCAAACTGTTGAATTTGCAAGAGTTCATCCGCGTGGTCCGGCAACGTCAAGTCCATCAGACCAAACATTGATCGTCACGTTCGGCTTGCAAGAATCTGACACATGGAGGAGAGACTTTGGACTCGTACGAATGGATTGTAGAAGATGGAATCCTGTGCATGGTTTCACCGGCAAGCGAAAAGCACGTTCCCACCGCGGAACAATTATATGGTTTTATTTTCAAACAGAGAGGTCTTCCCGTCCCATTTGCATCTGCACCTTCCCCCGACACTTCATTGGCAGATTTGAAATTCAGCCGCTACCCGGCCGACGTACGACTCTGTACACATCTCTCGGAAGTATGTGACGAATACAAAATCCGGTGCTGCTTGGTCATCACCCACGACGAAAAGCGTATGGAAGCCCCTTGCAGGAACCTCGAGTTCGATCACGCAGTTATGGATAATTGTTGGTACCCGTTTATTCATGGAGCTGTTGATCAGATAAGGAAAATGCTCTCTGACGCGGGAGTCGCGGAGTCAGCAGAATACATTTCTTTGCGCCAGTACGCCTCACTCATATCAAGTGATAATGCATATGATCACCTTGACGATAACGTTCCCGATAGTATTAACCCTGCGAACGGTGGTCGCCAATCCGGTATGATACCCATTCCGCCTTATTTCAATGGTCAGCTGTATCCATACCAAGCCACGGGATTCCGGTGGCTGAAGCTTGTTTCTCGTGAGGATGCGGGATGCATTTTGGGAGACGAGATGGGGTTGGGAAAGACTATTCAAGTTATCGCGCTGCTGTGCAGCGAAACTGCAGAGAGACGTGGACCGTCGTTGGTCGTTGCTCCCGTTACATTAGCTGAGAACTGGAGACGCGAAGTTGCTCGCTTCGCTCCCGATTTGCGAACACTCATTCACCTTGGTGCAACACGGACGGGTTTCCCGACTATTCTTGAAGAGTTCGATGTTGTAATAACCTCTTATGACACGACTGTGCGCGATCTCTCTCTTTTCAGGATGCTGAACTGGAATATAGTGTTGCTGGATGAGGCTCAGGCCATCAAAAATCCTGATGCAAAACGTACAAAAACACTCAAACGTATTCCGAGACGTGTCTCTATCGCTGTGACTGGTACGCCGGTTGAAAATCGTCTGCTTGATCTGTGGTCAATCTCGGATTTTGCATTCGAAGGTCTGCTGGGTACGAGGCCCAATTTCGAAAGCGAGTATGGCGGCCAGGAAATCGACTCTGCAGAAAGGCTAGAGAGACGTGTGTCTCCCATCCTTCTTAGAAGAAGATTGAGAGACGTTGCATCAGATCTACCAGAGAAGATCGATATTCCACAAGTATTATCTCTTGACGATGCAAGCTCGTCAGAATATGAACGTCTTCGTAGAGATATAGAAATAAAGTACGGACCGCATTCTTCTCTTGTTTCACTTTCCAGATTGCGGATGTTCTGTACACACCCTTTTCTCCTGAAGGATCACGGTGGTGATCCCAAGTGTACCCCCAAATACGAACGTCTGTGCGAGTTGCTGGAGGAAGTCTTTTATAGCGGAGAAAAAGTTCTTGTCTTTACGTCCTACACCCGAATGATAGACATTCTGGGGAGGGACATCCAGGCCCGATTTAATGTTCAAACAGGATTTATTGACGGGCGCGTCGAAGTAGGGATACGGCAAAGCATTGTGGACAGATTCACGAACGAGAAGGACTTTTCAGCCCTGATTCTCAACCCGCGCGCTGCGGGGGCAGGCTTGAACATTACTGCAGCCAACCACGTAATACACTATAACCTGGAATGGAATCCAGCAATAGAGGATCAGGCATCCGCGAGAGCGTACAGACGAGGACAAACACTTCCTGTCACCGTTCATCGTCTATTTTATGCCAATACCGTAGATGAAGTTATCAATGACCGCATAGTGAGAAAACGGGACATTGCAGATAAAGCTGTTGTTGGCACATCTGGTCAATCAAATGATATTGAGGATATTCTCAAAGCACTGCGTATGACACCGATGAAAGGATGACCACCATGTCAGCGCATCCGAATTCAACCATAGCCAAAACCTTGAGCTCAAATGACACAGGAGAAACTGGCACACATCAGGCCGGAATCCTTGTACCCAAAGATCCGCAAATTCTGTCCTACTTCCCGTCTCTTGACTTTACCGCCAAAAATCCGCGTTCGGAAATGCTGTTCAGAGATGCAGCAGGATCCACATGGAAATTCGTATTCGTGTACTATAATAACAAAAGGTTCGGAGGAACCCGGAACGAATTTCGCCTTACTGGAATGACATCCTTCATCAGATCCAATAACCTCAAGGCAGGGGATACACTGCTTTTTTCCCGACGATCTGGGGATGAAACCAGGCTGCTGGAATACCGCCGAGTGAAGGAACCAAGCACGTCAGTCATTCGGCTAAGCGGCACTTGGAAAGTGATCGAAGCATGAGGGGGACTGTACGTGGACAATAATGATTTTTTGGAAGTCAATCCAGACGCTTCGAGAATGATCGAAGGTCTTCGCGACACCGGGTATAATTTCAACAATAACATGGCAAATACAAAAGA